>NZ_DASVYD010000060.1:0-56706 GCF_036392335.1 Vitreimonas sp. | reverse complement strand
TTATTCATCGCGCGCATCGCCTCGGAGATATTCTGGACGCGCTCGACGGGCGGCTTGGCGGTGTTGAGGTGTTGCCGATTTATCCAAGCGCACGCGACGGCGCGCGGCGGGTGATTGTGCGCGCGCGAAAGGGATCGCGCGCGCCGCTGCAGATTCTACGCGGCCTCGTTCTGCATCCGAGCGAGGACACGAAGGAGAAGTACACGCCAGAAGCGGACGCGCTTCTGCGCGGCGAAGCGCAGCTTTGGTTCGGCTAACGAACGTCCCTGGAACGTCGCCCCTCGCTCAGGCGAAAAGACCGCCAGATTGGACTTGTGAGTAATGCGCTGCTCACCCGCCGGGCGATCTTCGCGAACGAAGTGGGAATCCGGACGCCTCGGCCGCTTGTGGCAATTGACTCCGGCAAGGCGCGCGACCAGTTTCCGGCTTAACGGAGCGGGCCGACGTTGAGTCGCCCCGATGCCGGCCACACAAGCGAACCCCGTGGGAGAGCGCGGCCAAAGATGCCGCCCCCGAAGGAGCAACCGCCCCGGAAACTCTCAGGGAACCGGACCGCGGGGGGATGAACACGCTGGAAAGCGCGCGAGCCGGGTAGCTCGCGCCGCCGACGGAGTAAGCCGCGAACCAGATGCGGTGAATCTCTCAGGCGCCAGGACAGCGGGGGTAGCGTGCCGAAAGGCATGCGCCGCGCGTACCTGGGAAACACATGGCCGAAGCCGGAACACCGAAGAAGCTGCCGCTCGACGCGCTTTGGCGCGCGCGCACCTCAAAGTTCGGCGATTTCGCCGGCTACGACATGCCGCTGCAATTCGAAGGCTTGATCGCCGAGCACAATTGGACGCGCAGCCATGCCGGCCTGTTCGATGTCTCGCACATGGGGCCGAGCTTCTTTGCTTTGCCGAAGGGGCATGGGCTTGAGGGCGAAGCGGCGCACAAGAAGGTGGCCTCGCTGATCGAGCGCCTGGTGCCGGCGGACATTCAAGGCCTGAAGCCCGGCCAAGTTCGTTACACGATGATCACCAACGCCGAGGGCGGCGTGCTGGATGATTTGATGATCGCGCGCCCGGCGGAGCCCGGCGCCGCAGGCGATCTCTACATCGTCGTCAATGCTGGCTGTAAGCATCAGGATTGGGCGCTGATCGAGGACGCGACCAAGGGCGAGGCCAATCTCGTGCGCGCCGATGATCGCTGCCTGCTCGCGCTGCAGGGGCCGAGCGCGCATGTGGTGGCGGCCGCCGTGATCGATCCGGCATTGGCCGAGATGAGCTTTATGAGCGTGAAGCGCTATGACGCGTTCGGCCGGCTCACGGTGACGCGCTCGGGCTATACGGGCGAAGATGGCTACGAGATTTTGGTGCGCGCGGAGCACGCGGCGGAGCTCGCCAACGCGCTCTTGGCGCATCCGGAGGTGAAGCCTATTGGTCTGGGCGCGCGGGATTCGCTGCGTTTGGAAGCGGGGCTTTGCCTCTACGGGCATGATCTCGATGCGACGACGTCGCCGATCGAGGCGGATTTGGCGTGGACGATCCAGAAGCGCCGTCGCGAAGCGAAGGATTTTCCGGGCGCGGCGCGGATCGTCGCTGAATTGGCGCATGGGCCGAAGCGCAAGCGCGTCGGCATTCGCCCGAACGATCGCGCGCCGGCGCGCGAGGGCGTGGAAATCCAAGCGGGTGGGAAGCGCGTAGGCATTGTCACCAGCGGCGGCTTCTCGCCTGTTTTGAATGCACCGATTTCGATCGGCTACGTCGATGCCGAATTCGCTGAACTCGGGGCCGGACTCGATCTCATCATCCGTGGCCAAGCGCGGCCGGCGACCATCGTGCCGCTGCCGTTCGTGCCGCATCGCTATTACCGCCCGCAGAAGGCTTGAGGGGACCGCACATGACCACACGTTTTACCAAGGATCACGAATGGGTTCGCCTCGACGGCGATGTCGCCACAGTTGGCATCAGCACGTACGCGGCTGAGCAATTGGGCGATGTTGTCTACGCCGAACTACCGCCCGTTGGCGCAAGCTTCGCGCAGGGCGCGGACATGGCCGTGGTCGAAAGCGCAAAGACAGCGTCGGACGTCTATGCGCCGATCTCGGGCGAGGTCGTGGACGCGAATGCCGAAATTAAGGGTGAGAATTGGCAGATCATCAATGACGCGCCGCAAGGCGAGGGTTGGTTCGTGAAGCTGAAGATCGCCAACAAGGCCGAGTTCGACGCGCTGATGGATGAAGCCGCGTACGCTGATTACGTGAAGGGGCTTTGATGCGTTACCTTCCACTCACCGAGGCTGATCGCCAGCAAATGCTGAGCGTGATTGGCGCCAAGCACATTGATGAGCTTTTTGTCGACGTGCCGAAGGGCGCGTTGCTGAAGGACTTGATCGATCTGCCCAAGGCGCAGGGCGAGATCGAAGTGCATCGCCATATGCAGCGTCTGGCGGAGAAGAACATTCCGGCCGGCCGCACAGCGTTCTTCCTTGGCGCGGGCGCCTATCGCCATCACGTGCCGGCGAGTGTGGATCACCTTATTCAGCGCAGCGAATTTCTGACCGCGTACACGCCGTACCAGCCGGAAATCGCGCAAGGCACGCTGCAGGCGCTCTACGAATTCCAGAGCCAAGTCGCGACTTTGCTCGATATGGAGGTGTCGAACGCCTCGATGTACGATGGCTCCACCGCGTGCGCGGAAGCTGCGATGATGGCGGCGCGGGTGACCAAGCGGAAGAAGATCGTCTTCTCAGGCGGCGTGCATCCGCATTATATCGAGACGGCGCGCACCGCGTGCGAAGCTTTGGGCTTGGAGATCGTGGCGCTGCCGGCGGCGATCGATGACGAAGCTGCTGTGACGGGCAAATTGGGGGCGGACGTTGCCGCCGTGATCGTGCAATCGCCGAACGTGTTCGGCACGATCACCGATCTCAGCAAGATCCG
Source organism: Vitreimonas sp. (assembly GCF_036392335.1). Taxonomy (NCBI): domain Bacteria; kingdom Pseudomonadati; phylum Pseudomonadota; class Alphaproteobacteria; order Hyphomonadales; family Hyphomonadaceae; genus Vitreimonas; species Vitreimonas sp. The sequence goes on along the minus strand of NZ_DASVYD010000060.1, from coordinate 53,783 downwards.
CGAAGCGGCGCACGGCGCGGGCGCGCTGATGGTGGCGACGTTCACCGAATGCACGGCGTTCGGTCTGATTGAGCCGGGCGGTTCGTATGGCGCGGATATCGTCTGCGGCGAGGGCCAATCGATCGGCAACGCGCTGAATTTCGGCGGGCCGTATGTCGGCCTCTTCACGGTGAAGGAAAAATATCTGCGTCAGATGCCGGGCCGCGTGGCCGGCGAAACATTGGACGCAGATGGCAAGCGCGGCTTCGTGCTGACGCTGTCGACGCGCGAGCAGCACATTCGCCGCGAGAAGGCGACGTCGAACATCTGCACCAATTCCGGCCTCTGCCAGCTGGCGTGGACGATCCACATGACGCTGTTGGGTGAGAAGGGCTTGCGCCAGCTCGCCGCGCTCAATCACGAAAAGGCGACGCAGCTGGCGTTCGCTTTGGGCGCCGTGCCTGGCGTCGAGGTGCTGACGACGCGCTTCTACAACGAGATCGCGGTGCGCTTGCCGAAACCGGCGCAAGGCGTGGTCGATACGTTGGCCGCGGAGGGCGTGATCGCGGGTGTCGCGATGAGCCGCCTCGATCCGAAGGCGGGCATGGACGATGTGCTCATCACCTGCGCCACGGAAATGAACACGCACGACGACATCGCGACCTACGCCGATGCGCTGAAGAAGGTGCTGGCCCAATGAGCTACGAAACCACATCCGGCAACAAGGGTCTGCAACAGGCCGAGGCGCTGATTTTTGAGACGGGTCACGCGACCGGGACGGGCGTTGATCTGCCTGAGCCGAAGGGCGGCGCGTACGAGAAGCTGGGCGGGTTAGGTCGCAAGGCGGCGCTGGAGCTGCCGGGCTTCTCGGAGCCTGAGACGGTGCGCCATTTCGTGCGCTTGAGCCAAAAGAATTACGCGATTGATCTCGGCCTCTTCCCGCTGGGTTCGTGCACGATGAAGCACAATCCGCGCTTGAACGAACGCGCGGCGCGGTTTGAAGGCTTCGCCGATCTGCACCCACTGCAGCCGACCTCCACGATCCAAGGCGCGCTCGAACTCATGGACGAGCTGGCGCATTGGCTGATGGAATTGACCGGTATGCCAGCGGTGGCGCTGTCGCCGAAGGCCGGCGCGCATGGCGAATTCTGCGGCATGCTGGCGATCAAGGCCGCACTCGAAGCGCGCGGCGAAGCGGAGACGCGCCGTCGCGTTCTGGTGCCCGAAAGCGCACATGGCACGAACCCGGCGACCGCGGTGGCGGCGGGTTTCATCGTCGATGAGATTCCCGCACGCGATGATGGGCGCGTGCATTTGGATGACGTGGTGGCCAAGCTGGGGCCGGATGTGGCCGGCGTCATGATGACGAACCCGAACACGTGCGGTTTGTTCGAGCCGGAGATCAAGCGCATCGCCGATGCGATCCATGAGGCGGGCGGCTATTTCTATTGCGATGGCGCCAATTACAACGCGATCGTCGGCAAGGTGCGCCCCGGCGATCTGGGCATCGATGCGATGCACATCAATCTGCACAAGACGTTCTCGACGCCGCATGGCGGCGGCGGGCCGGGCGCGGGCCCGACTGTGCTCTCAGCCGCACTCGCGCCGTTCGCGCCGGTGCCGCACATAGTGAAGCGCGGCGACGTACGTGAGTTGCGCGAGCATAGCGACGGCACGCAAGCGTTTGGCCGCATGTGCGCGTTCCACGGCCAGATGGGCATGTTCACGCGGGCGCTCACCTACATGATGAGCCACGGGAGCGATGGTCTGCGCCAAGTGGCGGAAGACGCGGTGCTGAACGCCAATTATCTGCTGGCGCGCCTGAAGCCGCACTTCAACGCGCCGTTCGGCGAGCGGCCCTGCATGCACGAAGTGTTGCTGGACGATAGCTCGATCAAGCCGAAGGGCGTCGAGACGATCGATATGGCGAAGGCGTTGTTGGACGAGGGCTATCATCCGTTCACGACCTATTTCCCGCTGGTCGTGCACGGCGCCATGCTGATCGAACCGACCGAGACTGAGCCGAAGCGCGAACTCGATCGCTTTGCCGACGTGATGATCGCGCTCGCGGAGCGGGTGAACGCGGGCGAGGTCGAGTTCTTCAAGCAAGCGCCGAAGCTCGCGCCGATGCGCCGCCTGGACGACACCCGCGCCGCGCGTTCGCCCAAGCTGCGCTGGAAGCCCGAAGCGAACAGCGCGGCAAAGCAGGCGGCGGAATAGACAAACGCCATGAGCGATCCTCACGCCGCGATCGAGTTGCGCGTCGAGAGGATCGCCAATCTGTTCGATCCGTTCGACCCGTTTCCGTTGCCGTCGCGTGACCTATCGGGCGGCGCGGAAGCATTCATCGTCGATTGGGCGCGGGAATTGCCGCGTGAGGCGCGGCTGCGGATCGTGGTGCACGCACCGCGCATGGAGGCCGAGAGCGAGGCGGCGGGCGCACTGCCCGCGGCGGTCAAGCAGCATTTCGGCATGCGCGCGCAGCGACTCCTGGGCGATCTGCATGAATTGTTTCGCGTGGGCCGCGCCTCCTTATTCATCGGCCTTGCCGTTCTGGCGTTGTGTGTCGGCGCCAGCGCGCTTGTGACGACCATGTTCGGCGAGACGCCGCTGACGCGCTTCGTGGCGGAGGGATTGTTTATCCTGGGCTGGGTGGCGAATTGGCGACCGCTGGAGATCATTCTCTACGATTGGTGGCCTCTGGTGCGTCGTCGTCGTTTGATGCTCCGCCTCGCCGCGGCGCCCGTTGAGGTGCGGACCGCAGAGTAACGTCTGCCCCGTGAAGGGCGAGCGATCCTCCCTCGCATGCGGGGAGGTGGCGAACGGGCAGCGCGAAGCGGAGGGGCGCGTTGCTGACTGGGCACGCGCCCCTCAGTTTCGCTGGGCTCGACAGCTCCACACGCGGTGGGGCGCATAGTTACATCAGCGCCACGAGGATGACCCAGACGCCAATGGCGGCGAACACGAGCGCTGCGGCAATGCGCACGTAGCTCAGCGGCACGATCTTTGTGACGGCTTCGCCCAGAAACACGGCGGGCACGTTGGCGAGCATCATGCCGAGGGTTGTGCCGGCGGTGACCAGCACGATCTCTTGATAGCGCGCGGCGAGCAGGGAGGTGGCGATCTGGGTTTTATCGCCGATCTCGACCAGGAAGAAGGCAGCCAGCGTCGTGAGGAAGATGCCGCCCGCATTCATTTTTTCAGCGCGGTCGTCGTCCTTGTCTGGGATCAGCGCCCATGCGGCCATGGCGACGAAGCTGACGCCGACGGCGATGCGGAAGAGATCGCCGCTCAGCCATTGCGCGATGATGTAACCGAGGCTGGCGGCGGCGGCGTGGTTCAGCAGCGTGGCGACGAGAATGCCGGCAATGATCGGCAGCGGCTTGCGAAACCGGGCGGCGAGCACGATGGCGAGCAATTGGGTTTTGTCGCCGATCTCCGCGAGCGCGACGATGCCCGTCGAAATCCAGAGTGCGTCCATTTGAAAAACTTCCAGGGCCTGCACCGACACGACGACACACGCACACAAGCGGCCCACGCTTGCGGCGGTATCGTCGGTCTCGCCAATCCGGACTGTCGTCCGTCTCCCGCGCCATGCCTCGTGAGGGGCAAGTATGTTGACGGCGGGCGCCGCTAAAGCGGCCGGCTACTCCCCGAAGAATGCGCGTGGATTAGGGCGTGCGCTCCGGCGTGTCAAACCTGCGATCGGTTCGCAGTGCGGGGCGCAAAAGGAAGAGGGCGGAGCCGCGCAGCCCCGCCCTCAAACTTTCTGAGCTGTGTGGTTCGCTTAGCCGAACTTGCGGCCGAGCTCCGCGACGCCTTCGGCGACGAGAGCGCTTTGGGCTTTGTCGCTCATGCGTTCGCGGATCAGCTTTTCGGCCGCGGCCAGAGCCGCCTCAGCCGCAGCGGCGCGGACTTCAGCAGAGGCGCGCGCTTCAGCTTGGGCGATGCGGTCCTCGGCTTGTTGCTCGCGGCGCTTGATTGCGGCTGTCATGGAGGCGCGGGTTTCTTCCGCCACGAGAGCGGCTTGCGCCTTGGCGCTGTCCACGATCGCCTTGGCTTCCGCTTCGGCCGCAGCGCGCTTGGCTTCGTACTCGGCCAGCAGCGCTTCGGCTTCCTCACGCAGCTTGCGCGCGTCGTGCAATTCCTTGGCGATCGCCTGGGACTTGCTGTCGAGCGCGCCCATGATCGCCGCCGGCACCTTCAGGTACACCAGCAGGCCGATGAACAGCACCAGCGCGAGGAACGCGATTTCGGTTGCGGTGATTTCCATCACGCTCTCCTTACGCGTTGGCCGGGACGAGCTTGGCGGCGATGTCGCGCGCCAGAGCGTCGGCCATGCCAGGTACTTCCGCGAGTGCCGCGGTGCGGGCGGCGGTGACCTTGGCTTCCGCTGCGCCGATACGCTCGGCGAGGCGGGCCTCGGCTTGCTCTTGCTCGGCTGTCAGCTTCGCCACGACTTCGGCGCGGGCGGCGTCAACCGTCGCGCGGGCGTCCGCACGCGCTTTAGCCGTCGCCTTTTCCATCGCCGTGCGCGCTTCTTCGGCCTTGGCGCTCTTCAGCGCCGCGGCGTCGAGATCGCTCGAGATCGTGCCGGCGCGCTTGGCCTGAACGGTCGAGACGTTCGGGATGATGAAGCGCGAGACGACGAAATAGAGCGCCGCGAACGTGATCGCGAACCAGATGAGCTGGCTCGAGAACAGCGATTGGTCGAACGGCGGGAACGTCGCCGCGTGCTCGCCGCCATGAGCGGCGGCTGCAGCGGCGTCAGCCCCATGCGCGGCGTCCACGGCGTGAGCCGCGTCCACAGCGCTAGCGTCGGTGGCGTGCGGGTCGGCCATTACACCACGAACAGCAGCAGGATGGCGATCAGCAGCGAGAAGATGCCGAGAGCTTCCGTCACGGCGAAGCCGAAGATCAGGTTGCCGAACTGGCCTTGCGCGGCCGACGGGTTACGGATCGCGGCAGAGAGGAAGCTGCCGAAAATGTTGCCCACGCCGATGGCAGCGCCAAGCATGCCCAAGCAGGCCAGACCAGCACCGATATACTTTGCGGCTTCCGCGTCCATGATGAACTCCTTCGAAAAACTTTTGGCTGTGATTGAGGGGCGTTAGTGCCCCGGATGAAGAGCGTCGTTGAGATAGATGCAGGTCAGGATCGCAAACACGTAGGCTTGCAGAAACGCGACCAGGAACTCGAGGCCGTAGAGCGCCACGGTCATTGCCAGCGGCAGGATCGAGAGCGCCGTGAAAATGCCGCCGGCAGCGGCCAACGCCGGCACGAAGCCGGCGAAGACTTTGAGCAGGATGTGACCCGCCAGAATGTTCGCCCAGAGACGAACCGCGTGGCTGAGCGGGCGCGAGAAGAACGAGATCACTTCGATCAGGATCACGAACGGTAGGATGTAGCCAGGCACGCCCGACGGCGCGAAGAGCTTGAAGAATCTCAGGCCGTTCTTGGCGAAGCCGACGATGATGACCGTGAAGAACACCATGAGCGCGAGCGCGGCGGTGACGACGATCTGACTGGTCGGCGTGAAGATGTGGTGCACGCCGAAGACGCCGGGGAACATTCCCAGCATGTTCGACATGAAAATGAACAGGAAGAGCGTGAAGACGAAGGGTAGGAATTTGCGCACGCCTTCTTCGCCGGCGCCGTCCTTCAGCATGCCGCGAATGAAGTCGTACGCGCCTTCAGCGACAACTTGCGCGCGGCCCGGCACGAGAGCTGCCGGCTTCATCGCCCAATTGAAGAACCACGCAGCCAAACCAGCGCCGGCCACCATCGCGAGGCTCGCATTGGTGAAGCTCGCGTCCCAGCCGGCGAGTTGAAACTCGACGAGTGGCTCGATGTGAAACTGCTTGATCGGATCGTTCGCCACTTAACCGCTCAGTCCTCTTCGTCGTCCGGTATGGACGGCGCGTTGGGATCGACCGGGTTGGCGCGGGAATAGGTTTGCGCGACGCGCACCACATTCACGACGCCCGCCACGAAACCCAGCCCGACGCCGATCACCAAACCCCAAGGTTGGGAGTTCAGAAAATAATCCGCCCCGTAGCCGAGCAACCCGCCGACAATAATCGCCGCGCCAAACTCTCCGCCGTACCGAAGACCCAGTGCTGCTGGGCTTAAGGCGGGCGGGGTGTTCTGAGGACCCTCGCCACGCGCCGCGTCAACGCGGCGGCGTAGATTGGAGAGGGCGTCCTCCGGCGGTTTTCTGTCAGCCATTGAACGGTCGATGCACGAGTAAGGGCGACTCTTTCAAGCCCCCTTATTCGCGCGCGCGGAAACTAGCAGGGGCGATTACCGGGTCAAGGAAGCCGGGTGCGACATATGGTGTGGCGCAAAACCCCCTCTCCCTCGCGGAGAGGGGGCAGGGGGTGAGGGGCGATAAGCTCGCGCGATCTATGAGAATTTGACGCGGCCAAGCGCGCCAAACACCGCATTGGCGGAACGCCCCTCACCCCGCCGCTTCGCGGCGACCCTCTCCGCAAGGGAGAGGGTTTCTTTCGCAAGATCATTCCGCCGCCAGCGCCTGGGCGCGGCCGAGGTCGACGCTGACGAGCTGGCTCATGCCTTGTTCCGGCATGGTGACGCCGTAGAGGCGGTCCATCCGGGACATCGTCACCGGGTTGTGGGTGATGGCGATGAAGCGGGTGGTGGTGAGGCGCTTCATTTCCTCCAGCATGCGGCAGAAGCGGTCCACATTGGCGTCGTCGAGCGGCGCATCGACTTCGTCCAGCACGCAGAGCGGGGCCGGATTGGCCAGGAACACGGCGAAGATGAGCGCCGTGGCCGTCAGCGCCTGTTCCCCGCCGGAGAGCAGATTGAGGTTGGTCAGGCGCTTGCCGGGCGGCTGGGCGAAGATCTCGAGGCCGGCTTCCAGCGGATCTTCGCTTTCGGTGAGCTTGAGCGCGGCCTGGCCGCCTTCGAACAGGGTGGCGAAGAGCTGGGCGAAATGGGCGTCGACCTGCTCGAACGCCTTCATTAGCCGCTCGCGGCCTTCATTGTTGAGCGTGGTGATGGCGCGCCGGAGCTTGGTCACGGCCTGAACCACGTCGTCCTTTTCGCGCGACAGCGTATCGATGCGCTCTTGGGCCTCGGCGAGTTCCTCGTCGGCGCGAAGGTTCACGGGGCCGGCGGCGTCGCGCTCGGCCTTGAGGCGGTCGAAGCGCTTTTCGATTTCTTGGATCGAGGCGGTGCCGAGCGGGCCGCTGATGAGGGGCCCTGCGGCGGAGGCGAGCTCTTCGGGCGCGTGGCCGGTTTGCTCGCGGGCGAGGGTGACAATGTCTTCGACCCGGGCGGCTGCGGCGCTGGCGTGGGCTTCGGCGCCGGCGCGGCGTTCGCGGGCGGCGGCGTGGGCTTGGTCTTGAAGCTTGGCGTATTCGCCGGCTTGGCGCGCGGCGGCTTCGGCTTCGGCGACCTTATCGCTGGCTTGCTGACGACGCGCTTCGGCGGCGCCGGCTTCTTCCATCAGGGCTTCGAGCTTGGCGCGGGCTTCGATGGGGGCGGCTTTGGCTTTGTCGCGACGGATTTCGATGGCGTCGAGTTCGGCGGCGATAGCGGCGAGGCGCTTTTCGGCGTCAGCAATGCGCGCGCGCCATTGCGCGGTTTCGGCATTCACGGCGGCGCGGCGGCTATCGCGTTGGGCCTTGTCGCGGATCAGCGCTTGCGCCTCGGCGCTGGCTTCGGCGGCGGCGCGGCGGGCGGCATCGACAGCGGCGCGGGCTTGGGTGAGCGCGGAATCGTCGGCAGGCGCAGGCGCTTCTTTCGTCGCGGCTTCCGCTTCCTGCAGCGCCGTGCGCGCTTCGTTGAGTTCGGCGCTGAGCGTCTGCGCTTGCGCTTGCAAATCGGCGCCGCGCTCGCTCAGGCGCGTGCGTTCGGCCTCTAAGCGTTCGACGTCGCGCGTGGCGTCGGCTTCGGCGGCGGCGCGCTTGGGGGCTTCGCTGCGCAGCGCACGGGCTTTGGAATCGAGCGCTTGGCGCTCGGCCTTCGCGGCTTCCCACACGGCTTTGGCTTTCGCGAGTTTGTCTTCGGCGCTCTTCAGTTCCTTGCGCGCGGCGGCGAGGCGGTTCTTGTGTTCGAGTTTCGCGGCGGCGGGTTGTGGGGCGTCGGCGCGGCGGACGAGCCCGTCCCAACGCCAGAGATCACCCTCGATTGAAACGAGGCGCGAACCCGGTGTGAGTTGTTTGGCGAGTTTGGCGCCGTCTTTCGCATCGACGACGCCGATGAGCGCCAAGCGCGCCGCGAGCGCGGCCGGCGCTTTGACGAAGCGCGCCAGCGATTGCGCGGCCGGCGGCAGGTTGGGCGTGGGCGCTTCGGCGCCGCCCCAATGCGCGGGCGCTTCGGCGTGCGTGGAGACGTCGAGATCGTCGCCGAGCGCTGCAGCGAGCGCGCGTTCGTAGCCGGGCTCGACATCGATGGAGGCGAGCACCGGCGGGAATTTCGCATTCTCGGGCGGGGCGAGTTTATCGAGCGCGCGCACTTCGGCTTCGAGTTCGCGTAGCGCGCTTTCGGCGGGGCGATAGGCGGCCCACGCGGTTTCGTCGGCGCTTTCGGCTTTCTTGAGCGCAGCCTCGGCGTTGGCGAGTTCGGTGCGGAGCTGGGCGTGTTCGGCGTGCGCGGTTTCGGCTTTGGCTTTGGCGGCGGCGATGCGCGCGTCGATGTCGGCGGTGGCGGCGAGCGCTGCGATCTGGGCGTCGAGCGCGCGTTTGCGTTCTTCGGCGCGTTGCGCGCGGGTGCGGGCGGCATTGGCGGCGTCAGCCAGGGCTTGTGCGCGGGCGCGCTTGGCGGCGGCGTCCGCAGCGATGGCTTCGAGTTTGGATTCCGCTTCCGCGCGCGCTTTGGCGGTCGCGGTTTCGGCATCTTGCGCGCGCTTCAAGATGGCTTGCGCTTCGGCGCCATCGCCGGAGCCTAGTGCTTCAGCTTCGGTTTCGAGGCGCGCGAGCGATTGCGCGGAATCGGATTTGAGCGCTTCGAGCCGTTCGGCTTCGCCGCGTGCGCGGTTTGCATCTTCATCGCAGCGCGCGATCACGGCGTCGGCTTCAGCGACGTCGCGTTCGAGGCCGACGCGGACGCCTTCGAGGCGGCGCAACACGGCGGCGGCGACGACTTCCTCTTCGCGTAGCGGCGCAAGCGCGTCGCGCGCTGCTTCGGCGGCGCGTTCGGCCGCACTTGCATCAGCGGCGGCTTGCGCGACGGCGCGCTCCGCATCGCGGAGGAAACCCTGCGCCTCGGCATGGCGCTCGCGCGCTTCGCTCCAGCGCCGATGCAGCAGCAGTGCTTCGGTTTCGCGCAGTGTCTGTGCGAGCCCCTTGTAGCGCTCGGCTTGGCGCGCTTGCTTTCTTAAGCTCGCGGCTTGCGCTTCGATTTCACCGAGCACTTCATCCAGGCGCGTGAGATTGGTCTCGGCGGCTTTGAGCTTGAGATCGGCTTCGTGGCGGCGCGCGTGCAGACCGGCGATACCGGCGGCGTCTTCCAAGATGCGGCGGCGGTTCTGCGGCTTGGCCCCAATCAATTCGCTGATCTGACCTTGGCGTACTAACGCTGGCGAGTTCGCGCCGGTCGCGGCGTCGGCGAACAAGAGCTGGACGTCCTTGGCGCGGACTTCCTTGCCGTTGATGCGATAGGTCGAGCCTAGGCCGCGACGAATGCGGCGCGAGACTTCGAGTGTGTCCTCCGTATGGAACGGCGCCGGCGCGCGGCCGCGCGCGTTCGAAAGGACAAGCGTGACTTCGGCGAACTCGCGTGCTGGCCTTCCAGCGCTGCCGGCGAAGATTACATCCTCCATGTCGGAGGCGCGCATGGATTTGGCGCTTGTCGCGCCCATCACCCAGCGCACGGCCTCCAGCAGATTGGATTTGCCGCAACCGTTCGGCCCGACGACGCCGGTCAGGCCCTGTTCGATCGGCGCGCGTGCGGGATCGACGAAGCTCTTGAAGCCGTGGAGGCGCAGCTCGGTGATCTGCACGTGGCCGCGCCCGCTCCGTTAGCCGGCCAGTTCAGCCTCGAGGATGCGCGACAGACCTTCCCAGGTCTGGACGCTCGGATCCTCGATTTTCTGGCCGTTGATGATGATGGTGGGGGTGCCGGTGACGTTGAAGGCGCTGGCGCCTTCGATGATGCGGCGGGCGCGCTCGCCGCCTTCTTCGTCGGCGATGCACTGATTGACCTGATCAGCCGAAAGCCCTGCGGCGCCGCCGATCTCAACGAACTTCGCCCGGATGCCTTCCATCGTGCCGGCGGCGAAGATCGCTTGCTGCTGGCGGAAGAGTTCGCTGAGGCGCGCAAAATATTGCTCGTTCGAGGCGCCGCCGCAGCGAGCGAGTTGGAAGCCGGCGACGGCGACGGGCGCTGGCGCGGTGGGGAATTCGCGGAAGATGAAGCGGACTTTGCCGGTGTCGATATAGGTCGACTTCAATTGCTCCCACACCGCTTCGTGAAAGGCCGCGCAATGGCCGCACGTGGAGGAGGCGTATTCGATCATGGTGACCGGCGCATTCTCGGCGCCCAATACGATGTCGTCGGCGTTCACCGCGGTGCCTGCGCCGCCGCCGCCGCACGCCGCGAGCGTGCCCGCAAGCGCCAATGCGCTCGCGCCCAGAAGCAAACCACGACGGCCCATTACGATCATACGAAACCTCCAGATTTGGCCGGGAGGCATAGAGTCTTTTGCGGGCGAGGGAAACCTCAGCCCTGCTTGACCGCGCGCCCAAGCCGCATCAGCGCCGATTTCAGGCCGGGGTCGGCCACAGGGTCAAGCGCTTGCGCCAACGCGGCCTCTTCGGCCGGGGAGAGCGTCCGCTTCAGCGGGGCGACGTTGGTTTGCTTGGGAGGCGCTGCGGTGCGCTGCTCGATTTTAATGGATTTGATCTTGGCGCCGGCGGTCTTCAACCGCTCGAGCAGGAGTGGGGTTTGTTGTTGCAGGAACGGGGCAAGTGCGCCGGGAACTTTCAGGGTGAGGACCCCCGCGACAAGACGCTCCGGGGTGGCGCGGGCGAAGCTGTCGCCGGCGATTTCGGCCCAATTCCGCTTGAGTTCGTTGATGCCAAGGCCCGTGCCTTTGAGCAGCGGACGAACCACCGCCGTCAGGGCCTTGCTTGCGTTCGGGGGCGGCGCAATCACGGCCCTGCCGCGCTTCGCCGCAAGTTCACGCGCTGCGCGGCCCTCATTGAGGGCTTCGGCGGCGGGGCCATAGAAGGAGTCCTTGGCCGGGCGGAAGCGGTCGCGCAGGGACATCGACCGTTGAGCGAATCGTAAAGCCATGAACAAAGGGTAAAGACGCTCCATGCCCGCGCTTGCTCACAAACCATCTCGGCCTGGGGATAAGGCGCTCGCGACTCGGGATAAGTTGTGGAAATCGTTGCTGAAATGGTACGACCGCAACGGTCGCGACCTGCCCTGGCGGCTGCGCGAGGGCCGGCCTGATCCTTACCGGGTGTGGCTCTCCGAGATCATGTTGCAGCAAACGACGGTGGCCGCCGTCGGGCCCTATTTCGCGAAGTTCCTCGCCGCTTGGCCGGATGTTGAGTCGCTGGCGGGCGCGGCCCGCGATGATGTGCTCGAGGCGTGGGCCGGGCTTGGCTATTATTCGCGGGCGCGAAACCTCCACGCGGCGGCGCAGGCGCTGGCGGCGAGCGGCTTCCCGGCGGACGAGGCCGGCTGGCGCGAGCTGCCGGGCGTGGGGCCGTACACGGCGGCGGCGATCGCGGCGATCGCTTATGGCGAGGCGACGAACGTCGTCGACGGCAATGTGGAGCGCGTGATGGCGCGACTCTATGCGGTGGAGGCGCCACTGCCGACGGCGAAGGCGGAATTGAAGGCGCTGGCTGGCGCTTTGGTGACCGACGATCGCCCCGGAGACTGGGCGCAGGCGCTGATGGATTTGGGCGCGACGATCTGTACGCCGAAATCGCCGAAATGTTCTGCGTGTCCGTGGATCGACGAATGCGCGGCGTATGCGAGCGGGGCGCCGGAGAGCTATCCGCGCAAGCTCGCGAAGGTGGCGCGGCCGGAGCGGTTTGGCGTGGCGTTTCGTGCGGAGCGCGATGGCGCGATCTGGTTGGTGCGGCGGCCGGATAAAGGTTTGCTCGGCGGCATGGCGGCGTTGCCGACGACGGAATGGCGTGGCGAAGCTTGGACGCGCGCCGAAGCTTTGAAGCACGCGCCGGCCAAAGCGAAATGGCGCGAGGCGGGCGCAGTGCGGCACGTGTTCACGCATTTTGCGTTGACGCTTCATGTTTATGTGGCGGATGCCGCGCCCAGGGGCGAAGGCTGGTGGGGCGATGCGCGCGCGCTGCCGACCGTGTTCAAGAAGGCGGCGTTGCTGCAGGAGGCGAGCGATGAGTGAAACCTTCGAAGGCGGATGCTCATGCGGCGCGGTGCGCTACCGGCTGACATCACGGCCGATGTTCACCAATTGCTGCCATTGCCTGGATTGCCAGAAGCAGACCGGCGGCGCGTTCGCCATCAACGCGATGATCGAGACGTCACGGATCGAAATGCTGTCTGGCGAGCCGGTCGTGATCGAGATGCCGAGTCCGAGTGGGCGTGGTCACGAAGTGCACCGCTGCCCGAAATGCGAAGTGGCGTTGTGGAGCAATTATGGCCGGCGCACATGGATGCGCTTCGTGCGCGTGGCGACGCTGGATGCGCCGCATGCCATCAAGCCAGACGCGCACATTTTCACGCGCAGCCGCGTGCCATGGGTGAAGCTGCCAGAGGATACGCCGGCGTTCGAGATTTATTACGACACGGCCAAGCAATGGTCGCCGGAGAGTTTGGCGCGGTTGGCGGCGGCGAGCGGCAAGGCTTAAACAAGCTAAGGACGCGGAGGGGAGCTGCTCCGCGTCCTTGCTGTTGGTGATCGACGCGTTTGGCTCTCGCGGCGATCCGTCTGGCCCGGGGCGCTCAGGAAGGAGAAGCGCGGCGGGTGATCAGTGAGGATGGTGTAGCGGTGTTGCCGCAGCGTTGCCGTGACTGCGGGCACAGCGCGGTGTGCCGAGCGCGCGGAACGCGTAATTGCTCTCTGCGGACAACCTACAAGCGCCAGTTGGTCAGAGTATCTCGCACGATCGGGATGATGAACATTACCGCAAGCGTCAAAAGCGCCGCCCAGGCTACCTGCAGAGCAATCCAGCCCAAATAGGCGAGAGGGTTTTCTTTGGGGTGGCAATTCTCGGGCGGCGGCCAGAACCAAACAAGCATCGCATCTTGTAGTCCGCCTTTTGCTCATTCTCCAGGCGTGCGCCCGAGCCTAGGTGGCCCGAGATTCTTGGATCAGCGCTTTGAGTTTGTCACGCGCGACGAGTTTGATGCCGGCGCGGCCCATATTGATCCAGCCTTCATCGACCCATTCGTGCAGCTTGCGATTGACCTTCTCGCGGCTGGCGCCGATGCGGCGCGCGATCTCGGTTTGCGTGAGCGTGACGGTGGCGCCATCGCCGGCTTCGTCGAGCAGGCGCAAAGCGAGACGACCGCCGAGATCGAGCGTGTGCGCGTCTTCCAGCGCGGAATCCGCGTGGCGCAGGCGCTTGCTGAGTTCGGCGATGAGTTTGAGCAGCGCCTTGGGCTCGGACTCGAGTGCGGCGATGGCCTGGTCGCGACCGATGCGGAGGAGGCGCGATTTGCGGATGGCGGCGATGTCGGCCGAGCGCACACCGCCGTCGAGCACGGCCATTTCGCCAATGACGGCGTAAGGCTTCAGCGCGGCGATACGCACGTCCTTGCCGGCCTCGGTCGAAGTGCGGACCTCGATCTCGCCTTCCATCAGCACATAGAGCGCGTCGCCCTTATCGCCCTTGGCGAAAAGCAGCTTGCCGGACTCAACCACGATGGGTTGGCCTTGCTTGGCGAGCTTGGTGCGCGTCGCCGGGCTCAGCGCCGCCATCAGCTCGGCTTTGCCAAGCGCTGCCTCAACGGCGTGTATGTCCTGCTTCTCGGCCATGGGGCGCGAGATTTAAGCGCCGCTGGCGCGGCGTCAATCGGAAGCTCGCGGCGGGCGCGCCAAAGGGACGCCGTGCGCATGGGCGCGGCGCCCCCTCGGCCCCCACATTAAGACGCAGCTGACGTGTTCAACTGCACCAATCCGCTTTCCACAAATCCGGAACATGCTTCTTCGCGGCGCTCGCGAAGCTCATCGGCGCCCGTGACGCGTGCGCGCACGCGCAAGCTGCGTTCGAATTCACGCGCGCGTGCACGAATGTCGAAATCGCGTGTGCCGGTGTTTACAGCCTCACGCAGGCTGGTGAAGTTCACCGGGTCCGACTGGAGCGCCGGCAGATCGGCGTAAGCCAGGCAGCGATTGGCCGAAAGATAAGCCGTGTCGCTCATGCGTTCTTGCGCATTTGCGGCAAGCGGCGACAGCGCCACGCACACCGCAGCAATCATGAACAAGCGTTTCATAGTAACTCCCGAGGTTTATTCGACCCGCGGGACTGAGATGCAGACGCAGTGCATCATGGATGTGTCCATCGCTGCGTTTTGCGACGGATTGCATGCCGATCACGACGAAGCGCAGGGACGGAGTGTGCGGGCGCTTACGCGCCGAGCGACATCGCCATTTCGCGGCGGATTTCGCGCCGGAAGAGATCGATGCTCTTGGGGCCTTGCTTGGTTTCAAGGCTCCAGAAGGTCCAGCCATTGCAGGCTGGCGCGTCGGAAACGACCGCGCCGACGCGGTGGATCGAGCCCGTGACATCGCCGTAAGCCAAGCTGCCATCGGCGCGCACGCGGGCGCGTTTGCCGTTGGGCGCGACCAGCCAGTCGCCGGGATGGATGTGGCCGGCTTCGATCACTTGTCCGAACGGCACGCGCGGCTCTTCCTTTTTCGAGCGCGTGACGGCGAGATCTTCGGGCGCTGCGGGTGTGATTTTCTTCAACCGCGCTTTGGCGCCGGCGATGTAAGTCTCGTCGCGCTCGATGCCGATATAATGGCGACCCAAGCGCTTGGCTGCAGCTCCCGTGGTGCCGGTGCCGAAGAACGGGTCGAGGATCGTTTCGCCCGGACGCGAGGTGGCGAGCACGACGCGGTGCAGCAGCGCTTCGGGCTTTTGCGTCGAATGCAGCTTGCGACCTTCGCGGTCTTTCAAACGCTCGCCGCCGGTGCAGAGCGGCAGCGTCCAATCGGAGCGCATCTGCAGATCGTCATTGAGCATTTTCAGCGCGTCATAGTGGAAGGTGTATTTCGCATCCTTCGACTTGGCGGCCCAGATCAGGGTTTCGTGGGCGTTGGTGAAGCGGGTGCCTTTGAAATTCGGCATCGGGTTGGTCTTGCGCCAGACGATGTCGTTCAAGATCCAGAACCCAAGGTCCTGCATGATGGCGCCGACGCGGAAGATGTTGTGATAGGCGCCGATCACCCAGATCGCGCCGTCATCCTTCAGGCAGCGGCGGGCTTCGGCGAGCCAGGCGCGGGTGAATTCGTCATAGGATTTGAAGTCGGCGAACTTGTCCCATTCGTCATCGACGCCATCGACATGGCTTTGATCCGGCCGCGTGAGCGCACCGCCGAGCTGCATGTTGTAAGGCGGGTCGGCGAAGACGAGATCGGCGCAGCCCTTAGGCAATTTGCGCATCGCTTCGACGCAATCGCCTTCGATGATCCGGTCTTTGAGTTGGCGCGCTGACATTCGTCCCCCGTGAGGGGATCGATTCAAGCTTGACGCGAATCAGGAATCAAGAGTCCGCGTGGTCGTTAACCATGCTTTCTCAGCTTGACACCGTCCCTTGTGCCTTGCGGTAGGCGAGGCGCCCACGCAGCGACAGCGCGTACACCACGAAGAAGGCGTACATGAAGAGCTCTTCGATCTCGCTGACGCGCGTGAATTGAAGCTGGAAAGGCAGGATGGCGAGCTTGTCGATCGCCTTCGGCAAGCCGGCGAGCAATGAGATCACCACCGGCGGCATGCTGGCGAAGGTCGGCGCGAGCCACCACGGATTGTCGAACAGGCCGCGCCCGTTGCGGAATTTCTGCAGCAGCGGATGCACGATCGCGCCGAGGATCATGCCCAATTGCAGGATCGCGCGTGGCTTTTGATCGAGCCAGCCGTCTGGCGTGTTGTGGAAATTGGTTTCGCCTTGGTCGTTGACCCGCGCGAACCAGCCGCCGGTTTCCCAGTTGAAATAATGCTGCCCCCAGCTCGCTTCTTCGCCGAGCAGGAAGAAGGTGCCGAGCGCCACGAAAATCATCCACCAGCGCAGCAGCTTTTCCTCGGCTCGGATAGCGACTTGGATGACGATGATCAGCGCGATCAGCAGAAGGATGTTCTGACCGGTTTCGAGCGGTCCAAGCTCCCAATTACGGCCAGGGCCCTGCAGGAAATCCTGTGCGAACGCCGCCGTCACCATGATGGCGAGGTAGCTGATGATGCAGATGATCCAGAGGGTCGCGACGGAGAGGTCGCCCTGACGTCCGGCGGCGGTCGATTGTGACATGTTCGCGAACATGGGTGAGCGCGGACGCGAAGTAAACCGCGCCGCGCCTAGGCGGCGAGCCCGGCGGCCAAGCGCACCGGCTTGAACGAGCGACGATGGATGGCGCAGGGGCCTAATTCGGCCAGCGCCTTCTGGTGCTCGGGCGTGCCGTAGCCCTTATGCTTGGCGAACGCATAGCCCGGATATTGCGCGCAGAGTTCGACCATCATGCGGTCGCGCTCGACCTTGGCGATAATCGAGGCGGCCGAGATCGAGGCGACGTAAGCGTCGCCGTCGATGATCATCTCGATGGCGCAGGGAAGTTCTGGCGCTGCATTGCCGTCGATCAGCGCCGCGACGGGGCGCTCGGGCAGCGCATCAAAGGCGCGGCGCATGGCCAAAAACGTCGCCTGCAGGATGTTGATCTGATCGATCTCGTCGGGTGTGGCGACGCCCACGCCGACAGCCGCGCAGGCGCGAATGGCCAGCGCCAATTCTTCCCGCGCCTCGCCCGTCAGCTGCTTGGAATCCGCCAGCCCCTTGGGCCGCTTCTTGGCGGGTAGGATGACCGCCGCGGCCACCACTGGCCCCGCCCAGGGCCCGCGCCCCGCCTCGTCGATCCCACAAATCGCCATGGGCCGGAGCATGAAGCGGATTCCGGCGGAAGCGCAAACGTCAAGGACACCAACATTTTTGCTAAGTGTGCTTGACATTCGGTCCAGATCGGACAAGTATCCTTGTCATCAAGACAAGCTCACTTGATGGAGATGGACATGACGAAACTTCGCGATTGGCCCTGGGGCGGCATTTTCGGCGTCGGGGCGCTGGTCGCCCTGGCCATGTCGCTTGGCTTCTTCGGTTAAGGGGGACCACATGGAACGGGAAAAGACCTCACTGGCCGCTAAGCGCTACTCGCGCGACATGCTCATTGCCGGCGCGCTGTATGCGGGCGTGGTCATTGGCGGCGCACTGACGCTCAATCAGGAGCCGCCGCAATGGGCGGTGGTCGTGATCGCACTGCTGCCGATGCTGCCGGCTTTGCTGATGCTGCGCGCTTACCTTGTTTTTCTGAAGGGTATGGATGAGTTCCAGCGCCAGATTCAGAGTGAAGCAGTCGCCATTGCGGCGGGCGTCACCGGCTTTGGGTCGTTCAGCTATGGCTTCTTGGAGGAATGGGCGGGCTTTCCGCATCTGCCGCTCATCTGGGTCTTGCCGACACTGATCTTCTCGTGGGGTGTCGCGCTCTGCATCGTGAGGCTGCGCTACAAATGAAAAACCGCCTCAAAGTGCTTCGCGCTGAACGCGATTGGAGCCAGGCGGATTTGGCCGACAAGCTCGAAGTGTCACGCCAAAGCGTGAATGCGATCGAGACCGGCAAATACGATCCTTCGCTGCCGCTCGCGTTCAAGATCGCCGCCATCTTTGGCTTGCCGATCGAGCAGATATTCAGCGCCGACGAGTCCGCGCAAGCGGCCGAGTAATCACCCTCAAACCGTTGACAAACAAACGGCGCGTCAGCGCCGAAGGAGAAGTCTTGTGTTTAAATTGACTCGAAGAATTCTGATCTCCGTGCTCGCAGCCGTCGCCGCGATCACCGCGCTGCCGCAACAGGATGCACACGCCCAATCGTTCACACCGAGCCGCTTCAGCGTTGAAGTGCGGGGGCGGGGGCCGGACGTGATCTTGATCCCAGGCCTTGGCTCCAGCCGTGATGTTTGGGCGGGCCAGGTCGATGCGATCGCGGCGAACCATCGCGTGCATTTGGTGCAGGTGGCGGGCTTTGCCGGCGAACCCGTTGGCGCGCCGGCGGGCGAAGTGATCGCGCCGCTCGTGGAAGACTTGGCGCGCTATATTGAAGCGAACGGCATCGAGCGCCCGGCGATCGTCGGCCATTCCATGGGCGGCTTCGCTGGTTTGATGCTGGCGCGGCGCCATCCCGAGCGCGTCGGCCGGGTGATGATCGTGGATTCGCTGCCCTTCTTTAGCGCCATGTTCGGTCCGCACGTGACGGCCGCGAACGTGGAGCCGCAGGCGCGCATGATGCGCGATCAGATTGCCGCGATGGATGATGCGAGCTTCGCCGCGCAACAGAGCGGCGGTGCTGGCCGTCTGGTGAAGACCGAAGCGCGCCGCGCCGAGGTGGTGGCCTGGAGCCAGGCTTCAGACCGGGCCACGTTTGCGCAGGCGATGTACGAAGTGATGATCACTGACCTGCGCGCCGAACTCGCCCAGGTGGCGACGCCGCTGACGGTGCTTTACGCCTACGATCCGGCGATGGGGCCGGAGGCGATGATCGATGGGCTCTATCGCGGCTCCTATGCCGGCGCGCCCAACGTCACTTTCGTGCGCGTCGACGGCGCCTATCACTTCATGATGTTCGACCAGCCGGCCGCGTTCCAGGCGGCGGTCGCGGATTTCCTCCGCTAGGAACTTGAACAAGGGGGCGGGCGGCTTTACCCGTCTGCCCCCATGTCGCACCGCCCGCCCCGTTGTTTCCAGGACGTGATCCTGACGCTCCAGACTTACTGGGCCGAGCAGGGCTGCGCGATCCTGCAGCCCTATGACGAGCAGGTCGGCGCCGGCACGTTGCACCCGGCGACCACATTGCGCGCGCTGGGGCCGAAGCCGTGGCGCGCGGCCTACGTGCAGCCGTCGCGGCGGCCGAAGGACGGGCGCTATGGCGAGAACCCGAACCGGCTGCAGCACTATTATCAGTTCCAAGTGATCCTGAAGCCGAACCCGGCGAACCTGCAGGAGCTTTATCTGAACTCGCTTCAGCGCATCGGCATTGATCCGCTGCTGCACGACATTCGCTTCGTTGAAGACGATTGGGAGAACCCGACCGTCGGCGCCTGGGGCTTGGGCTGGGAAGTGTGGTGCGACGGGATGGAGGTGTCGCAATACACCTACTTCCAACAAGTCGGCGGCCTGGACGTGCGCCCGGTGAGCGGCGAACTCACCTACGGGCTCGAGCGCTTGGCGATGTACGTGTTCGGCGTCGATCGCGTTTATGATCTGCCGTTCAACGATCCGGATTCTGCGACGCCGCTGACCTATGGCGATGTGTTTCTCGAAAACGAGAAGCAGCAATCGCGCTTCAATTTTGAACTGAGTGACCCTGAGCAAAATCTGCGTTGGTTCGCCGATGCGGAAGCGACGGCGAAGCGTCTGTTGGAGGCAGGCGCTGTGTTGCCGGCGTTCGATTACACGCTGAAAGCCTCGCACCTCTTCAATCTGCTCGACGCGCGCGGCGTGGTCTCGCCGACCGAGCGGCAAAGCTTCATCGCCCGCGTGCGCGATTTGGCGAAGGGCTGCGCGAGCGCTTGGGCGGAGAGCCAAAGCTAATGCCCCAACTTCTTCTTGAATTATTCTCCGAGGAAATTCCTGCGCGCATGCAGAAGCGCGCGGAGGAGGATTTGGCGCGGGCTTTTGGAGAGAAGCTGAAGGCGGCTGGTCTCGAACCTAAAGCGATCAAGACGTTTTCTTCGCCGCGCCGTTTGGGCCTCGTGATCGAGGATCTGCCGGCGAAGGCGGCGGACGTGAACGAAGAGAAGAAAGGCCCGCGCGTGGGTGCGCCGGATCAGGCGATCCAGGGTTTTTTGAAGAGCGCGGGGCTGGCGTCGATCGATCAAGCGCAAGTGGTCGAGGATAAGAAGGGCGCGTTTTACGTCGCTAGAATCGAGCGCGCGGGGCGCGCGACAGCGGCGATCGTGCAGGAGATCACGCCGGAGATCGTGCGCGCGTTTCCGTGGCCGAAATCGATGCGCTCGGGTGTGAGCGATCTGCAATGGGTGCGGCCGCTGCACAATGTGCTGTGCCTGTTCGATGGCGCGCCGGTGAAGATCGAGATCGAAGGCGTTGGCGCAAAGCCCGAGACCTGGGGCCATCGCTTTCATGGGCCCGCCGCGATCAAGCCGCGTGACTTTGCCGATTACGCCGCCAAGCTCCGCGACGCGAAGGTGTTGATCGACCGCGAAGAGCGCAAGGCGATCATTCTGGAGCAAGCGAAGAAGCTCTGCGCCGACAGACAACTCGAACTGGTCGAGGATATTGGCCTGCTTGAAGAAGTGTGCGGGCTGGTCGAATGGCCGGTGACGCTGTTGGGTGACATGGACCCCGCGTTTCTCGATCTGCCGGGCGAAGTGATCCGGCTATCGATGCGGACGCACCAGAAATATTTCGCGGTGCGCGATCCGAAGAGCGGCAAGCTCGCGCCGCATTTCGTGGTGGTGGCGAACGTCGAGGCGAAGGATGGCGGCAAGGCGATCGCGGCGGGCAATGCGCGCGTGCTGTCGGCGCGCCTGAACGATGCGCGCTTCTTCTGGGATACGGATAAGAAAACGCCGCTCTACACGGATGAGCGACGCGAGAAGCTGAAGAAGATCGTCTTTCACCAGAAGCTGGGCTCTGTGTGGGATAAGGTCGAGCGCGTGAAGGCGCTGGCTGTCGAACTCTGCGACGTGACGGGCGCTGACAAAACGCTGGTCGCGCGCGCCGCCGAACTCGCCAAGATGGATTTGGTGACGGAGACGGTCGGCGAGTTTCCGGAGCTGCAGGGCCAAGTTGGGCGTCAGCTTTATGCGCTGGAGAAGGGCGCCAACCCATCGATGGCCGCCGCGATCGAAGATCACTACCGCCCGCTCGGCCCAAACGATCGCGTGCCGGAAGACAAAGTCGCCGTAACGCTCGCGCTGGCGGATAAGCTGGATACGCTCGTTGCGTTCTGGGCGATCGACGAAAAGCCGACGGGATCGAGCGATCCGTTTGCGCTTCGGCGCATGGCGCTCGGGTTCGTCCGGATCGTTTTAGAGCAGAGATTGCGAGCGCCTATCCGCCTGCGCCTCCGTGCCCCTTGCTCGCGTGTATCGGCCCAAGGCGTGCCAGTGCACACAACGGAGTGGTTTGCGGCAGCGCGCATCGCAGGAATGGACCCGCTTGAGTTCTTCTGTGAAGGAAATTGGTCAGGCTCGCTTTTGGCCTTCCTAGCAGATCGCCTCAAAGTTCAGCTCCGCGACCAAGGCAAGCGCCACGACCTCGTCGACGCCGTCTTCGCACTTGGCGACGACGACCTCGTTCGCATCGTCGCGCGCGTTGAAGCGCTCGATGCGTTCCTGAAAACGGAAGACGGCGCGAACTTGCTCGCGGGCTATAAGCGCGCGGCCAATATCCTCGCGGCGGAGGAGAAGAAGGGCAAATGGAGCGCCGACGAGGCCCAAGGCCAAGTCGATGCCGCCAAGCTCGCGGAACCTGCCGAGAAGGCGCTCCATGCCGCACTCGACAGCGCTGTGCCGACCGCGCGGTCGGCGGTGGATCGGGAAGACTTCGCGTCCGCGATGAAGGCGCTCGCCGGTCTTCGCGCGCCGGTGGACGAATTCTTCGAGCGTGTCCTGGTCAACGCCGAAGATCCCATGCTGCGCCGCAATAGACTTTTGCTGCTCTCGCGGTTACGTGAGGCGCTGTCTGCGGTCGCGGATTTCTCCAAGATCGAAGGCTAGTTTTCCTCCCCCGCACGCGGGGGAGGTGGCGAGCAAAGCGAGCCGGAGGGGGTAGTGCGCGTGGATACGCAACGCCCCCCTCAGTCATCGCGCTTTGCGCGCTGACAGCTCCCCCGTGAACGGGGGAGCATGAAGAACGGACAAGCGAATGTCGGCAAAGCAATGGGTTTACGGGTTTGGCGGCGGCGAGAGCGGGGGCGATGCGTCGCTGAAATCGCTGCTCGGCGGCAAAGGCGCCAATCTCGCGGAAATGGCGCGGCTCGATCTGCCGGTGCCGCCCGGCTTTACGCTGACGACTGAAGTCTGCAACGCATTCTACGCCAATGATCGTGCGTACCCGCCGGAACTCGCGGGCCAAGTCGATGCCGCGTTGGCGGCGCTCGAGAAGAAGACCGGCAAGGCGTTTGGCAATCCAGCGAACCCGCTGCTCGTCTCCGTGCGTTCCGGCGCGCGCGCGTCGATGCCGGGTATGATGGATACGGTGCTGAACCTTGGTCTCAATGATGAGACGGTCGAGGGCCTCGCCAAGCTCTCGGGCGATGCGCGCTTTGCCTACGATTCTTATCGCCGCTTCATTCAGATGTATTCGGACGTGGTGCTCGAACTCGAGCACGGCGTGTTCGAGGAAATTCTCGGTTCGCACAAAGACACCAATGATTATCGCACCGATACCGAGCTGACGGCGGACGATTGGAAAGTCGTTGTCGCCGAATACAAGCGCGCGGTGGAGCGCGAGCTGGGCAAGCCGTTCCCGAACGATCCGAAGGAGCAGCTCTGGGGCGCGATCGGCGCCGTGTTCTCAAGCTGGATGAACGATCGCGCGATCTTCTATCGCAAGCATAACAACATCCCCGAAAGCTGGGGCACGGCTGTGAACGTGCAGGCGATGGTGTTCGGCAATATGGGCGAGACGTCGGCCACCGGCGTGGCGTTCACGCGCGATCCGAGCACAGGCGAGAAGAAATTCTACGGCGAGTTCCTCATCAACGCGCAGGGCGAAGATGTCGTCGCCGGCATCCGCACCCCGAAAGCGCTGACGAAAGCGGCGCGTTTGGAAATGAAGGAGCCGGGTGAATCGCTCGAAGAGGCGATGCCGGAAGTCTATGCGGAGCTGGTGCGCGTCTATCAAAAGCTCGAAGCGCACTATCGCGACATGCAGGATCTGGAGTTCACCGTCGAACGCGGCAAGCTCTACATGCTGCAAACCCGCAACGGGAAGCGCACGGCGAAAGCGGCGCTGAAGATCGCGGTCGATATGGCGAGCGAAGGGTTGATCACGCAGGACGAAGCCGTGCTGCGCGTCGATGCGGCCGCACTCGATCAATTGCTGCACCCCACCATCGCGGCGGGCTACAAGCGCGACATCATCTGCAAAGGCTTGCCGGCCTCGCCCGGCGCGGCGGTTGGCAAAGTCGTGTTCGACGCCGATGAGGCCGAAAAGCTCGCCGGCGACGGAGTCGATGTGATCCTGGTGCGCGACGAGACCAGCCCCGAAGACATTCACGGCATGCATGCGTCGAGAGCGATCGTGACGGCGCGTGGCGGCATGACCAGCCACGCGGCCGTGGTCGCGCGCGGCATGGGCCGGCCGTGCGTGTCAGGCGCGGGCGACCTGCGCATCGATATGAAGCATGGCGAATTCCGCGCGCTGGGTCGCGTGGTGAAGAAGGGCGACGTGATTACGGTCGATGGGTCATCCGGCGAAGTGTTGCTGGGCGCCGCCGAGATGGTGCAGCCGGAGCTGACCGGCGATTTCGGCACGTTGATGGGCTGGGCCGATAAGGCGCGCCGCATGAAGGTGCGCGCCAACGCCGAAACGCCGCTGGATGCGGCGACGGCGGTGAAGTACGGCGCTGAAGGCATCGGCTTGTGCCGCACCGAACACATGTTCTTCGACGCCGAGCGCATTGCTGTCGTGCGCGAGATGATCCTGGCCGAGAAGCAATCGGCGCGCGTGGCCGCGCTCGACAAACTCTTCCCGCACCAGCGCAAGGATTTCGTCGAGATCTTTGAAGCGATGGGCGCGCGCCCGGTGACGATCCGTTATCTCGATCCGCCGCTGCATGAATTCTTGCCGCACACGGAAGAAGATTGCGCCGACGTTGCGAAGGCGACGGGGCTGGATGCGAAGGCGCTGCTCGCGCGCTCGAAGGATTTGGCCGAGAGCAATCCAATGCTCGGCTTCCGCGGCTGCCGTTTGGCCATCGTCTTCCCGGAAATCTACGACATGCAATCGCGCGCCGTGTTCGAAGCGGCGTGCGATGTCGCCGAGAAGGGCGCGGCCCCCATTCCGGAAATCATGATCCCGTTCGTGATCGCGAAAAAGGAATTCGAACTCCTGAAAGCGCGCGTCGATGCGATCGCCGAAGAGGTGTTCGCCAAGCGCGGGCGGCGCGTTGAGTATCTCGTCGGCACCATGATCGAGCTGCCGCGCGCGGCGCTGAAGGCGGGCGAGATCGCGGAGGCGGCCGAGTTCTTCTCGTTCGGCACCAACGACCTCACGCAGACGACGATGGGGCTTTCGCGCGACGACGCAGGCAAGTTCCTCGGAACCTATGTCGACCGTGGCGTGTTGGCGACCGATCCGTTCGTGACCGTCGACGCCGATGGCGTCGGCGAACTCGTCGGGCTCGCCTGCGAACGGGGGCGGGCGGTTCGGCAGGGGCTGAAACTTGGCGTTTGCGGAGAGCACGGCGGCGACCCGGCGTCGGTGGCGTTCTTCGAGCGCGTGGGCCTCGATTACGTCTCTTGCTCGCCGTATCGGGTGCCGATTGCCCGCCTGGCCGCCGCACAGGCCGCCCTCAACAGCAAGCGCTGACGGGCACCCGAAACCGTATCTGACGTTACGGAAACCGCCTGCGACGGGCGCGACCGGCGGTCGCGGCCCGTTTCGCCTGCTCGGTGAACTGGCACGGGGCTCGCAAGACTTTGGCCGGTTTGGGCTTTCTCGGCGTGACCTCAGGGCCGCACCGGGGAGTCCAAGTCAGCTAGAAATCGCGGGAACCCGGACCATGAACAAAAAGACAATCGCCCCCGGGGCGCAGGTCCTGTATCCCCCGCAGGCCTCCGAGCAAAACATTGCCGGAGCGAAATGGTATGGTCTGTTGCAGATTATCTGGCGGTTACTTGTGCCAAATCTGCACAGCGTTAAGCGGGGCTTAATGCATTTATCGTTGTTCTGGCGTCGACTGGCTATCTTTGCGGGTGAGATTCGGACCCAAGTGATGGTGGAGATCGAGCGTAATCCCCTGGCCGTGCGCCAGGGCGCGGCCACGATCATGTGCCTTGCAGCCGCCGCGGTTGCGATGCCCCTGATCGCGCATCGCGCCGCCGAACAGCGCGACGGCGCTGAATGGGCCGCTACGTCCACTGCTTTCCAGGCTGAACTGCAGCAGCAATTGGCGTCGAACACCGAGCCGAATGCGCGCGTTGAGCTGACCTCCTTCCGCACCACCGACGGCCTGCGCGCCCGTGGCAGCGCAACCCTGTTCGAAAGCGCCGATGCGCGCGCGATGATGGTGCAAGCGGTTCTGCGCGGCCCGTCCTCGGCGACGACGCCGGATCAAGCGACCCCGGCTGAGCCGCAGATCGATGCGCGTCAGCACGCCTGCTTGAGCCAAGCGATCTATTATGAGGCCCGCGGCGAAAGCCAGCGCGGTCAGGCGGCCGTGGCCGAAGTAATCATGAACCGGGTGCGCTCGAATGCGTATCCGAACTCGATCTGCGGCGTCGTCTATCAGGGTTCGCACCGGGCGACCGGCTGCCAATTCACCTTCACCTGCGACGGCTCGCTCGGTCATCGCCCGCGTGGCCGCGCCTGGGAGCGCGCGCAGCGGGTCGCGACGGCAGTGATGCTGGGCTACACCCGTCCGATCACGCAGGGCGCCACCCACTATCACACGCACGCCGTGAACCCGGTCTGGAATTCGGGCCTGGTTGAGACGGTCAATGTCGGCAGCCACGTCTTCTACCGTTTCCCGAACCGCTCCGAGCGCGCGTACTACCAGGAAGCCCTGGCCCGCCGCCGCGGCACGGGCGTCCGCCGCACGACGGCCGCGGACGATCTGGTTCAGGATGGCGTTGAGGTCGAAGGTGTGACCGACGCGGCGACGACCGAATCGATCATGGATGCGCCGGCCGAAGCGGCGCCGGTGCTGACGGACGCGCCGGCCGATACCGAGGCGGCGAACCATATCGTTACGAACGCGGCGACCTGATCAGAGCTTCAAGTCTGAAATGAAAACCCCGGCGTCTCCGCCGGGGTTTTTGTTTGGCTCATTCGTCGGGAATGAAATTGCGTAAGCGTTTGCGCATCGCATTGGGAAAGAAGCGCGCCGCGAACCGCGCGCGTTCGGCTTCCTTGCCGACCATGTAGTGCAGCTCCTTGCCATGCGCGGCGTCCCACGCGCGCTCAGCCGCCATGCTCACGGGATAGATCGGCGTTTTGTTTTCTGTGAGCGAATCCTTGAGCGTGCGGTTCGAGCCTTCTTCGGCAAAGTTGCCAAGGATCGCGGTGTCGATGAACCAGGGCATCAAGCTCGCGACGCTTACGCCGTAACGCGAGAACTCCGCATCGAGAGCCTCCGTCAAACCGCGCACGGCAAATTTCGTCGCGACATAGACGGCGAGTTTCGGCGCGCCGAAAATGCCTGCAACAGAAGCGGTGTTGACGATGCGTGCGCCCGGTGTTTCGCGCAGCAAAGGCAAGCTCGCGCGCACGCCATTGATCACGCCTTTCAGATTTACATCGATGACGAGATCAATGTCGTCGTCCGGCATTTCTTCGATGAAGCCGCCGCGACCGACGCCCGCATTGTTGAACAGCACATGCATGTGGCGATTGGTGGCTTGACCAAAGGATTCCACCGCGCGCGCCCAACCGTTGCGATCACGCACGTCAAACACCATCGAGATGCGCTGGCCTTCGGGCAGCATCGCCGCGGTTTCTTCCAAGCCTTTCGGATCGACATCGAACAGGCCGACGAACCACCCTCGCTCGGCGAAGAGCTTTGCGGTGGCGCGGCCAATGCCGGAGCCGGCGCCTGTGACGAAGATGGATTTTTGCGGTTCAGCCATGGGCGAAAGTGGTCCGCTGGAACGCGGCTGGCGTCAAGTTAGCGCAGCGTCCGGCGCATGGCGGCGGGCGGAGCGCCATAGAGGCGAATGAAAGCGCGACGCATGCGCTCCGGATCGCCGAAGCCTGTCCGTTCGGCAATGTCCTGGACCGAGGCGCCTTGCTGCAACGCGGCGCGTGCGGCGTCAGCGCGTAGGCGCTCGACCGCCTTGGCAGGTGTCACACCCGTCTCGGCGGCATAGGCGCGCGCGAAATTGCGCGGGCTCATGGCGGCCTGTGCGGCGAGGCAATCGACGGAGAGGTCTTCGTGCAGGTGATCGCGCATCCAGGCGTTCAGTTCGGCGAAGCGTGAACTTGGCGTATCGAGATCAAGCAGCGCTGAATGCTGCGCCTGACCGCCTGGGCGCTTGGCGTACACGACCATCTCGCGCGCAACGTCGGTGGCGATTCTCTCGCCGAGGTCTTCTGCGATCATGGCGAGCGCGAGATCGATGCCCGCGGTGACGCCGGCGGAGGTCCAGACGTTTCCATCCTTGATGTGGATGCAATCGGCGTCGACGCGCACGTTGGGAAAGGCCTTCTGCAGTAAGGGCGCGCGGCGCCAATGCGTTGTCGCGCGCTTGCCCTCGAGCAGCCCGGCTTGCGCCAACAGGAAGGCGCCGGAGCAGACGCTGGCGGTGCGACGCACGCGCGTGGAGAGGCGCTTGATCGCGGCGACGAAGGCGGAATCCTGCATCGCGCCGTAGGTGCCATTGCCGCCGGAGACGATGAGCGTGTCGATCTTGGTCTGGCCCTTGAGCGCTTCCGCAGGCCAGCGAACGCCGGAGGACGAGGCCACTAGGCCGGGCGCGCGCGCGGCCACGCGCACCTGATAGGCGCCGGGCGCGTAGCGCGCGGCAATCTCGAATGCGGCGATCGGGCCGGCGGCGTCGAGGATCTGAAAGTCCTCGAACACGGCCATGAGCACCGTGCGCGGCTTTGGCGGAAAAGGAGGTTTCTTTGACATTTGCGCCAAAGACATCCCGCGCCATAACCCCCGTGTCAATCAGGAGCCCGCCGATGGCCGACCAATTCCGTATCGTTTTCATTCTCTATCCGCGCCTGACCCAGCTCGATTTCACGGGGCCGTATGAAGTGCTGGCGCGGATGCCGAACGCGGAGGTGATCCTTGCCTCTAAGGATGGCGGCGAATTGGTGAGCGAAATGGGGTTGACCTTCGCCGGTCTGCGCGCGCTGGCCGATGTCGATCGCGCCGACTTGATCATGATCCCTGGCGGCCCTGGACAAACCGAGGCGATGCAGGACCAAACGTTCATGGCTGAGGTGAAGCGCTTGGGCGAACACGCCCAATACGTCACCTCCGTGTGCACGGGCTCGTTGATCCTGGCGGCGGCGGGGCTGCTCAATGGCAAGCGCGCGGGCAGCCATTGGGCGTATCGCGAGTTGCTCGCGATGTTTGGCGCAATCCCGGATGACGCGCGCGTCGTGCGGGACGGCAATGCGATCACCGGCGGCGGCGTGACGGCCGGGATTGATATTGCACTGAGCATCGTGGCCGACTTGGCGGGTGAGAAAGTCGCAAAGATGATCCAGCTCGCGATCGAATACGCGCCGGCGCCGCCGTTCAGCTGCGGACGGCCGGAGACGGCGGATGCGGAAACGATCGAGGCGGTGAAGCAATTGTTCTCAACCTTCGCTGCACAACGGCGCGAGGCGATCGAACACCTCACCGGAGCTGCGTGATGCTGGAACTCAGGCCCAATTGCGAATGCTGTGACCGCGATCTGCCGCCGGAGAGCGCAGACGCGCGTATCTGCAGTTTTGAGTGCACATTTTGCGCGGAATGCGCGGATAGCGCTTTGAAAGGGCATTGCCCCAATTGCGGCGGCGAATTGGTGCGGCGGCCGGTGCGGCCGGCGGCTGCGTTGGCGAAATACCCAGCGTCGGCCAAGCGCGTGTTGCGCGCATCGCCGTGCGCTTAGGCGTTGCCGACGTTATCGCTCAATTGCGCTGGATCGAAACCCAGACTCTGGATGGCGCGGGTCCATTTGTCTTCGTGGCGATCGTCGAAGATGATGCTGTTGTCGGCATCGACGATGAGCCAGGCGTTGTGGCGCAGCTCGTCCTCCAATTGGCCCGCGCTCCAACCGGCGCACCCGAGCGCAAGCAGGAAACGCGCCGGCGCGTGATCGCCGGCGACAGCCTCTAAGACTTCGCGGGTGGCCGTGAGGCGAATGCCGGGGCAGACGTCCTGCGTGCCTTCTCCGGCGGCGAAATCTTCTGAGTGGAGTACGAAGCCGCGATCCGGCCGCACGGGCCCGCCATCGAGCACAATGCGGTCAGCTAATGTCTCGTCGGCCTCCAGGCCCAGATGATCCAGCACATCGGAGAGGGTGAGCTCTTCTTTGGGCTTGTTGATGATCACACCCATCGCGTGGTCGCCGTCATGGGCGCACATCATGATGACGGAACGCTCAAACCGAGGATCGCCGATCCCAGGCATGGCGACGAGAAGCTTGCCCATGAGCGTGTCTGTCATATTTGCATCGTCGGGCCGGAGGCGATTTGGCGCAAGGGGGCGCTCGCATCTGGGGACCGAGCGCCCTAAATAGCTGGAACTTCTAAGGAGAGGCTCAATGATCAAAGTTGGCGAGACGCTGCCGGACGTGCAGTTCAATGTTCCGGGCCCCGAAGGCATGAAACCGATGCGCACCAGCGAAATCTTCGCGGGCAAGACGGTGGCCCTGTTCGCGGTGCCGGGGGCGTTTACCCCGACCTGTTCCGCCCGCCACTTGCCGAGCTTTCGTGACCATCTTGCCGATTTCAGGGCCAAGGGTGTCGATGCGGTCGCATGCACGGCCGTTAACGACCATTTCGTGATGGGCGCATGGGCCAAGGACCAGAATGTCTTTGGCGACATCATCATGTTGGCTGACGGTTCAGGGGAATTCGCTCGCGCTGTCGGCCTGGATGCGGATTTTTCCAAGTTCGGGATGGGCCCGCGGTCGAAGCGCTATTCAATGATCGTCAAGGACGGGGTGGTATCTCAGCTGAACGTCGAAGAAGGCGGTGAATACAAGGTTTCCAGCGCCGAATACCTGCTCGGCCAATTAAGCTGAGCGTAACGCTTTAAGCTGCGAGCCGCAGAAGCGGCGGAGGGATAAGAATGCCGACAGTCGTTTTGATTTTCGCGGCGATGGCGCTGGTGCTCGCATTCAGCGCGATCAAGGTCGTGCCGCAGGGCCGTCAATTCACGGCCGAGCGCTTCGGGCGTTACACGCGTACGCTGAAGCCGGGCATCTCGTTTCTCGTGCCGTTCGTCGATCGCATCGGCCGTCGCTTGTCGATGATGGAAACCGTGCTCGACGTGCCGCGGCAAGACGTGATCACGAAGGACAACGCCGTCGTCTCTGTGGACGCGGTGGTGTTCATTCAGGTCATTGATGCGGCGAAAGCGGCATACGAAGTGGAGAACCTCCGTCTCGCCATCCAGAATCTCTGCATGACCAACATCCGCACCGTGGTCGGCGCGATGGATTTGGACGAAGTGCTCTCGCAGCGTGACTCGATCAATGCGCGCTTGCTGGGCGTTGTGGACGCCGCGACCGATGCGTGGGGCACGAAAGTCATGCGCATCGAGATCAAGGATCTCTCGCCGCCGCAAGACATCACCCAGTCGATGGCCCGCCAGATGAAGGCCGAGCGCGAACGTCGTGCGCAAATTCTGGAAGCCGAAGGCGATAAGCAAGCCGCCATTCTGCGCGCCGAAGGCGCCAAGCAAGCGGCAATCCTCGAAGCCGAAGGCCGCCGCGAAGCCGCGTTCCGCGACGCCGAGGCGCGTGAGCGGGAAGCTGAAGCCGAAGCCAAGGCGACGGATATGGTCTCTCAGGCCATCGCCAAGGGCGACGTGAATGCGATCCGTTACTTCCTTGGTTTGAAATATGTCGAGGCGTTTGGCGAACTCGCCACCTCCAACCAGCAGCGCACAGTGATCGTGCCGGCGGATTTGGGCGGATTGGCAGGCTTGGTCGAAGGTCTGCGCGCGCTGAATACGCAGGCCGATGGCGGAGGCCTGCCGCGCACGTCCGTGCCGCCGACGCGGTAACGCTGGCAGGCGGCGTTGCGAATTGCTACATTGCGTTCATGGACGCGCTGATTGCCTTGTTCTCCGAATTCGGCCCGCAGCATTGGGTCGTGTTGGGGCTTATCCTGCTGATCGCCGAGATGGCGACGGGGACGACGTATTTGCTTTGGCCCGCGGTGGCGGCGTTCATCACGGCGCTGATCTCGTGGATGGGGTTCACCAATTGGATCGCCGAATTGGCGATCTTTGGCGTGCTAGTTGTGGTGCTCACCGCGTTCGGACGCCCTCTGGTGCAGCGTTGGCGCAATGAAGGCGCGGCGAGCGGGCTGAACGAGCGCTCGGCGGCGTTGATCGGTGAGAGCGCCGTGGTCACCAATTTCGCCAATGGCGTCGGCTCCGTGAAGGTGCAGGACACAGTATGGCGCGCGGTGAGCGATGAAGCGCTGGAAGCGGGCCAGCCTGTGGTCATCGCCAGCGTCGATGGCGCGACGCTTAAGGTGAAACGGGCCTAAGCAGCGCGTCAAGGCTTCGGCGCGCCGCTGGCTCCGCAGGCGCCGCGCGGCCAAGGCGGAATAGCATCTGCAGCGTGCGATCGCCGGCCGCAAGTTTGTCGCGCGCCTCGGCGTACAGGTCCGACATTTCCGTATATTCCTGCAGCGCCTGACTCCATGGGTGCATCGCGAGATTGGCTTGAGCGGCCGCCAAATTCATCCGCACATAGGCCATGCCTGCATGGAGGCGGCTGCGTGCGCTATCGCTTGGCGTAGTCAACCACATGAACATCGGCGCGGTGTCGACCTTGCGCCTCCAATCGGCGGCCGCCTGCTTGTTGGCGCTGGAGTCCGGATTGAGCAAATCCGCTTCGTCCAACATGCCGATCGCGCGCAGCAATCCCGCCGCTGGCACGTCGATATAGAGGCCGTCGCGGTGACGTGCGCGCTCTTCACTACCAAAGCGGAGCCAGCGATAGGTTTCCTCTTGCGCGCCGCGCGTGCGCATTTCGCGATCGAACGCGCGCCATACCAAATCGCGGAGCGTCGCGACGCGCGTTTGTTCAGTTTCCCATGCCACCGAGAGCGGGGTCGGCTCGTCGGGCGAAGGTTCAAGCCATGCGACGCCGGCGCTGGCCACGGTATCTATGGCGGTCGCGCTTGGAATGACCGGCTCGCACTCGTTACGGTTCGTGCGGCGGACGGACACGAATTCCATGAGGGGATCCGCACCGTGTAGCGGCGGCGATCCGGCGACGCGCAAGCGGGCGAACGGACGTGCGTCGAGCCGCGCGCCCGGCTCCGGCGCGCCATCGGGAAAGATGCTCATTTCGCACCCATGGCCGGATTTCAACACGGCCATCCAGCACAGATAGGTGAAGGCGCCGCAGCCAATTGTGATTTGGCGGTCGTACGGATCGGTGAACGGCAGACGGCGATCAAGATCGCAGAACAGCAGCATTTCGTCGTCGCCGCGCATCTCGACCAGCCAGGGCTGCGTGTTGTGTGGGTTTGGCGCGAGGATGGCGTGCGCGAGCGCGAAGCGTCGCGGATCGGTTTCGCCAGCGCCCGGATCGCGCCATGGCGCGAGCGGGTCTGGCAGATCATTGCCGCCGCATGCGCTCAGCACGGGCGCGGCGGCGAGCCATTGCAGCACATGGCGGCGTGAGGTCATGGTCGAAGGCTCCCCGAACAGCTGATGCGGCGATATTCGTACGTGTAAGGATCGGAGCCATCGGCGCGTGAGATCGTGGCGGTGAGGCGATTGCGGTCGCGCCGATAGGTGACGCGCTGCGGGTAATCGTGCGCGGGGTTTTCGAACACGGCGAGCTGCGCCGGATCATCGCGATTGATTTGCTCGACCATGCGAAACGCAATCGGCGCACCGCCGCCGGGCATGGCTACGAAACGTGGGCGGCCGCCATCGGCCGCGTCGATGCGCATCTGCTCCCAGCCTTGCACCGCGCCTTCGCCTTCGGTGAAGGAATAGCCGAAGAGCGCGGGCCCCGGCGGATCGATCCAGACCTCAGTGGTTTGCGAGCCGCTCTCCGCCACGCGCGGCGCCTCCGTGCGCCAGCAGCCTTTGAGCCAAGCGAGATCGTCCAGGGTTTGCGCGTGGGCGGGCGCGGCGCAGACGATGGCGGCGATGAAGAGGAGTATACGCATGGCGGCAAGGCTGCGCGTGCGGCCTGCGGATGGCAAGCGCTTAGGCGAAATCCTTGCCCAATTGCTCTTTGAGCACTTTGCGCGGAATTTCTTCGACCGCGCCGGGCTCAAGCGTGCCGAGTTGGAACGGCCCATAGCTCACGCGAATAAGCCGGTTCACTTTGAGGCCGATGGCGTCGAGCACGCGGCGGACTTCGCGGTTCTTGCCTTCGGTGATGGCCACGCTGATCCAGGCATTGGCGCCGGCGCCGCGTTCCAGCTTGGCGTCGATGGAGCCATAGCGCACGCCGTCGACGGTGATGCCGTCTTTCAGATGATCCAATTCCTCTTGCGTCACGCGGCCATAAGCGCGCGCGCGATAGCGGCGCACCCAGCCGTTTGAGGGCAGCTCGAGCTTGCGCGCGAGCTCACCGTCATTGGTGAGCAGCAGCAAGCCTTCGGAGGTGAGATCGAGACGGCCGACCGAGATCACGCGCGGCAGTCCGGGCGGCAGATGCTCGAACACGGTGGGCCGGCCCGCAGGATCGCGGTGCGTGGTCACCAGGCCCGTGGGCTTGTGATAGCGCCACACGCGCGTCGGCTCGACCGCGCCAATTGGGCGGCCGTCGACCTGGACCTTGTCCTTCGCGCTCACCTTGAACGCGGGCGTATCCAGCACCTTGCCATTTACCTTGACGCGACCGTCGGCGATCAGCCGCTCGGCGTCGCGGCGCGAGCACACGCCTGCGCGCGCCAAGAATTTGGCAATGCGCTCGCCGTCGCTAAATGGTTCTGAGGAGGTCGCCATGTTCGCAGTGATCTATCGTTGGCGCGTCGTACCAGGGCTTGAGGCGCAATTCGAGGCCGGTTGGCGACGCGGGACGGAGCGCATTGCAGCCGAGTTCGGCGGCTGGGGCTCGCGGCTGCACGCGGCGGGCGAAGGCGTGTATATCGCCTATGCCCAATGGCCCGACGAGGCGAGCTGGAAGAAGGCGATGGAAACCCGGATGCACCATTCCGACGACGAGGCCCGGCGCATGTATCGCGAGGCGATCGTGGAGGGCTCGTTCGAGACGCTGGCTTCCGGGGCCGTCGTGGCCGACCTGCTGGATTTGCGCCGGGCATGAGCGACGAGGCGCATATGGCGCGCGCCCTGGCGCTGGCGGCCGCGGCCGCTGAGGCGGGCGAGGCGCCGATCGGCTGCGTGATCGTGGACGGCGCAGGCGAGGTCATCGCCGAAGGCGCGAACGCGCCGATCGCGCTCCATGACCCTACCGCTCATGCCGAGATTATCGCACTCCGCCACGCGGCTGCCGCGCTGGAGAATTACCGGCTGAAACCCGGCCTGACGCTTTATGTGACGCTCGAGCCCTGTGCGATGTGCGCTGGGGCCATCTCCAATGCCCGGATCAACCGGTTGGTCTATGGCGCCTCGGACCCCAAGGGCGGCGGCGTGGCGCATGGGGCCAGGGTGTTCGACCAGCCCACCTGTCATTGGAAGCCGGCGGTGACGGCGGGGGTGGAGGCCGAAGCCGGAGCCAAGCTGTTAAGGGATTTCTTCAAAGCCCGCCGTTGAGGCGAGGGGGATTGTGCTTTGTGCATTGCAGCATAAGCTCTCGACCCATGACCCTGGCCTCGACCCAATCGCTCTATTTCGAAGACCTCAGCGTCGGCATGCGCGAGGATTATTCCAAGCACGTCCGCGCCTCGGACGTGGTCGGCTTCGCCGAGCTTTCCGGCGACCGCAATCCGATCCACTTGAGCGAGCATTTCGCCGCCAAGACGCCCTTCGGCGGCCGCATCGCGCACGGGCTTTATACGGCGAGCCTGATCTCGGCGGTGATCGGCACCCGCATGCCGGGGCCGGGCGCGATCTATATCTCGCAGACGCTGCGTTTCCTGGCACCGGTAAAAATCGGCGACACCGTCGTCGCGAGCGTCGAAATCGTGGAACTGGTCGAAAAGGGCCGACGCGCCAAGCTGCGCTGCGAATGCCGCGTGGGCGATACGCTCGTGCTCGAAGGCGAGGCTGAAGTGAAAATCCCGGCCCGTCCGGCCGCTGAACAGCTCAGCGCCTAAGTGAGGATTGCGCGCGCCTGAGCGGCGTCATCCGCCATCTGCATCTTGAGCGCGTCGACATCGGCGAAGTGCGCCTCGTCGCGCAGGAAGGCGATCATCTCGACTTCGACAGTCTTGCCATAGAGATCGGCATCGAAATCGAACGCGTGGGCTTCGAGCAATGGCTCTGGCAGCGCGCCAACAGTCGGGTTCACGCCGACGCTGGCGACGCCCGGTAATGATACGCCGTCGAATTTCACGCGCACGGCATAGATGCCGAGGCGTGGGCGGGCGTATTCGCCGAGCGGCACATTCGCTGTCGCAAAGCCAAAGCCACGACCGCGCTGAAAGCCGCGCTGCACGATCCCTTCGATCGCCCAGGGGCGCGACAGGATCGCGGCGGCCCGCGCCATATCTCCAGCCGCGAGGGCTGCCCGTGCGGCGGTGGATGAATAGCGCTCGCCTTCCATCTGCACAGCGGCCACTGCGTCCACGCTGAAGCCGTAGCTGGCGCCAAGCTCTCGCAGCCGCGCCGCGTCGCCCATGCGGCCGCGGCCGAAGCGATAGTCCGCGCCTACGCTCACGTGCTTGACGCCCAGACGATCGCGCAGCAGCGCGCGTGCGAAGTCTTCGTCGCTCTGCCTGGCGAGCGCGGCGTCAAAGCCAATCTCAAACAAATCCTTTACGCCGAGCGCCGCCAACGCGCGCGCGCGCTGCGCGTCGCTTTGGAGGCGGAAGGGCGGCGCGTCCGGCTGAAAGAACCGGCGCGGATGCGGGCAGAACAGCGCGACGCCGAGATGTGCGCCGTGCCCGCGCGCCGATGCGATCACCGCTTGATGGCCGCGATGCACGCCATCGAAATTGCCCAGCGCGATCGCTGCGCCGCGCGCGTCGTCAGGAATAGAGTCTGTGGGCGAGTGGCGGCGCATTGGTTCACAAAGTCTTGCGTTGGCGACCAGATGCAGCGGCGGGCGTTTCCAAAGTCTTGCGTCCTTCGCGGCGGGCCGCGCCCGCGTTCATTCATGCTTAAGTGCTGTTTTACCGAAAATTTTCGGCTCTTTGCTATCTGTGATCACCATAACGGCGGAAAAAATCGCCGGGACGCTCCGCCGCCGGGTCATCGCACCCTGACCCGGCGGCGGGCGCGACCCGACTAAAGCAACGCCGCGCAGAGGTATGCGGGAGAATGAATATGTCCGTGTCGATGACAGCCCCGATCCTGATCGTGGACGATTACAACACCATGATCCGCATCATGCGCAATCTGCTGCGCCAATTGGGTTTCACCAACATCGACGAGGCCTCGGACGGCCGCACCGCTCTCGCCAAAATGAGCCAGAAGAACTACGCGCTGGTCATTTCCGATTCGACGATGACGCCGATGACCGGCATGGAATTGTTGCAGCGCGTGCGCGCCGACGAACGCACCAAGCAAACGCCGTTCGTGATGGTTGCGAATGACAGCAATGAAGGCTCGGAAGCGGAGCGTCGTTCCGCGACGGGCTACATCTTGAAGCCGTTCAACGCGCAATCGCTGAAGTCGAAGCTCGTGCCGGTGCTTGGCGCGTTCTAAAGCGCGGTCACCCCGCCATCGATCACCAATGTCTGTCCGGTTATGAAGGCGCCCGCCTTGGACGCCAGCAGCACCGCCATGCCGGCGATCTCGTCCGGCTGGCCGATGCGCTTCAAGGCCGCCCGATCGGTGGAAGATTTCAGGATCGCCGGATTTTCCCAGAGCGCCTTGGCAAAATCGGTTTGCACGAGGCCGGGTGCGATCGTGTTGACGCGCACATTGTCCGGCCCGAACTCGCAGGCGAGGTTGCGCGCGAGCTGCATGTCGGCCGCTTTCGAAATGTCGTAGGCGCCGATCACGTTCGAACCCTTGAGGCCGCCGATCGACGAAATGATGATCACCGCGCCGTCCTTGCGTTCGCGCATTTGCGGCGCGCACATCTGGATCAGCCAGTGATTTGAGATGATGTTGTTCTGCAGGATTTTGGTGAATTGATCGTCGGAGATGCCGCCCATCGGCCCGAAATAGGGGTTGGAGGCGGCGTTGCAGATGCAGATGTCGATCTTGCCGTAGGCGCGGTTGGTTTCGTCGACCAAGTTCTGCAGCGCCTCTTTCGCGGCGATATTGGCTGGAATGGCGATGGCGGCTTTGCGGCCGACCTTGGCGTTGATCTCGTCGGCGGCTTCCTGGCAGGCGTCGAGCTTGCGGGAGGACACGACGACATTGGCCCCGTGCTCCGCCAAGCGGTGGGCGATGGCCTTGCCGATGCCGCGCGAGGAGCCGGTAATGATGGCGCTCTTGCCGGTCAGATCGAACAAATTGGCCACGCGTTTTCTCCCTGATATGTCGCGCCCATCCTAGGCGCTGGGGCGCCGGCCGGTCTAGGTTTGACGTTGAAGGAGGCCACATGGCGATGCGCTGGGTTTGGGGTGTGGGGCTGGCTTTCGTGTTGGCCGTCGCGGCCTGCGAGCGCACGCCGCCTGATCCTTTGGCTGAAGCCCGAGGCCTGTGCGCCGATGAGAGCGCCGAAGCTGAAGCGCGGATGGAAGCCTGCGGCGAACTGATCAACACGGGCACGCTGGAAGAAGCCGAGCGCGGCGTGGCGCTGGCGCGGCGCGGGGCGGCGACGCAAGAGGCGGGCGATGTCACGGACGCCTTGCGCGATTACAACGCGGCGTTGGCGATCGATGAGACCAACGCGCTCGCACTCAAAGGTCGCGCGTCGATCATGATTGCCTCAGGCCAATTGGATGCGGCTGAGCCATTAGTGCAGAGCTTGCTTGCGAGCGGCGCATATGCCGCGGATGCGCATTTCTTCGTGGGCGAGATGGCGCGCTTGCGCGGTGATCCCGAGGCGGCGCGTGTGGCCTATGGCGAAGCCATCTCGGCTGATCGTCGTTACGCGCCGGCCTACGCCAGTCGCGGGCTCATCAAGCAGAACGCACTCGATTACGCGGGCGCGATCGAGGATTACAGCGCCGCGCTCAACATCAATCCGCAATTGACGACGGCGATGGCGGGCCGCTGCTGGTCGAACGTTCTGATGCAGGACGGCAATCTTGGGCGGGCTCGTTCCGATGCGGACGCCGCGGCGCAAGCCGATCCGCGCAACGTGCAGGCGCAACTGTGCCGCGGGCTGCTGCAATTGCGCGCTGGCGAATGGGAAGGCGCGCAGGCCTCCTATGAGGCGGCGCTCGAAGTAGAGCCAGGCAATCCGAGCGCTCTGTTCGGTCGTGGCGTGGCGCGGCGGCGCAGCGGCGACAATGAAGGCCGTGACGACATGAACCGCGCGCGCGATTTCGAACCGCACATCGCCCGTGCGTTCGAGGATTTGGGCGTGCGGACCTACTAAGCCAGTTCCGGCATCACGTAGGTGGCGCGCACGCCTTCGGCGGCGAGAGCGGCGTCGATCTTGGCGGCGTCGAGCGCGCCGTTGCTGAACAGCGCTTCGCCGTGCATGCCCGAGGCGATAAAGAGGCAATCCAGTCCTTGGCCATTGGCCCCGGCGACATCGGTGGTCACGCCGTCGCCGATGCAGAGGATGCGCGATTTGTCGATGGCGCGGCCCGTGTGCGTTTCAAGTTCTCGATAGGCCAAGTCGTAGATCGGCGCGTGCGGCTTGCCGGCCATGACGACGCGCCCGCCCATGGCGCTGTAATCGCGCGCGACCGCGCCAGCGCACCAAACCAGCCGATCGCCCACCCGCACGACAATGTCTGGATTGGCGCAGATCATTTCCAGATCGCGGGCTTTGGCCTGCGCGAGGATGTCCGCATAATCCTCTGGCGTTTCGTCTTCGCGGTTCAGGCCCGAGATGGCGACGAAGCGGGCTCGATCGAGCGTCGCTGTTTGGAGGCCAAGGCCTTCCCAGAGCGTGCGATCGAATTCCTCAGGACCGATCTTGAACACCGGCCCAGGCGCACGTGCGCCCAATTCGAAGCGCGTGGCGTCGCCGGACGTGACGATCACATCCCAGGCATCGCGCGGGCATCCGATGCGATCGAGTTGGGCGGGGATGGGGCCGCGCGGCTTCGGTACGTTGGTCAGCAGGATGACCGTCTTGCCGGCCTTGCGTGCGGCCTGGAGCGCCGGCGCCGCACCCGGATAAAGCCGTCTCCCATTATGCAGCACGCCCCACACGTCGCAGAAAACCGCGTCGTAGCGGTCGAGAACTTCGTCCAGGGAGGAAAGGATATGCATTAGCGGAGCCGCTCCGCGATCTCCGCGGCGTTCGCTTCCGCGTGCTCTGGCCCCGCATCGTAGGGGCAGTGCAGCAACAGATCGGCCAAGGCGCGCTGGGGCTCGATATAGGCATCATGCATCGGGCGCACGGTCATGAAGAATTGCGACATGACCGAACGCGCCGAACGGCCGCGTTGCTCGACGTCACGGATCATGCGCCGCGCCAGGCGCACGGATTCATCGGCGCTGACGAACACTTTGAGATCGAACAGGGGTACGAGTTCAGGCGCGGCCAGCAGCAGAATGCCTTCGACGATGATCGTGTCGGCGTGGGCGATGCGCTCCACCTCCGGTTTGCGGCGATGGGTGACGAGATCGTAGATCGGCTTGTCGAAGGCTTCTCCGCTCTTGGCGAGCGCAAGATGCGCGCGCAGCAGCTCGTGCTCCTTGGCCGAGGGTGCATCGAAATTGTGTGTGGCGGCGTCAAAATTCGGAATGGTTGAAGCGCACCGGTAATAATCGTCTTCCGCGATCACCACAGCGCCCGCGCCCAGGCGGTGCGCCAGCGCGCGCGCGATGGTGGTCTTGCCGGCGCCGGAGCCGCCGGTGATGGCGATGATCTTCATGGAAATAGCGAATAGCGAATGGCGCGTAGGGATGCCAGCCGTCGGCCCCGGTCTATTCGCTACCCGCTATTCGCTAGGCGACTCGGCCGTTTTGCTTCAGCAGGAAGTCGCGCGGCGGGGCGGTCTCTTCCATCAGGCTCTCTTTGATCGCGCGCGGCGCGCCGAAGAGGTGGCCTTGGCCATACGGCACGTCGAGGTCAAGCACTTCGAGGACGGCGTCCTCATTCTCGATCCGCTCGGCGATAATATCGATGCCGTAGCGCTGGAACACCGCCGAGATGTCCATCGCCGCGATCTCGCGGGTGATGGCTGAGCGCGGGCGCACGCCGCCGATGACAATTTGTTCGACCAGAACGCGTGCGGGCATTTTGACATAACGCACGCCGGCGCGCTCAAGATCAGGCAGATCGATCGCCGCGTTGGTCACCTTGTCGATCGAGAAGCGGAAGCCAAGATCGACCAGCTTGGACATCGCGCGCGCCTCGATCGAGGTGCGGTTTTCGTATGCGTCCTGCGGTATCTCGAAAATCACGCTGCCGGCGAGGTCGCGATTTTCGCGCATGAAGTCGAGGAATTGCGGGAAGAACAATTCATCGGCGAGCGCGCTGGGGGTGAGATTGCAGAAAATGCCGACGCGGCGGTCCTGCTTCATCAGCTTGCGCACGATCTGGACGCAGCGGAAGAGCAGCACGTTGTCGATCGTGGTCATCAGACCCGCTTGTTCGGCGGCGGGGATGAATTCCTGCGGCAGGATCAGACGCCCGTTCGCGTCCTTGAGGCGCGTGAAGCCCTCATAAAATGCGGTTTTGCGCTGCGGCAGCTGCACGATTGGCTGCAGGTGCAATTCGACGCGGTTTTCGAGCAGCGCCTCGCGTACGAGATCCATCGGGCCGCGCGTCGCGTTCGGATTGATCGGCGCGACCGCGCCTGCCTGTATGCCTTGAAGGCGCGCGTCCATGGCGGCGCCGAGCTTATCCACGATCTGATCGATCAGTTTCAGCTCAAGCGCCCCCGCAGGCGATTGCGGCGCTTCGAGTTGGGGTTGCTGCGGCGGCGCGAACGCGATCTGCGCTTCCAGACTATCCATACGGGTCTGGATCGCGTCGATATCGGCGAGAATTTCGCGTTGCGAGGAGCGAATGCGTTCGCTGTCCGCCTTCAAGCGCTTTTCAGCGCCGCCGATGCGGTTCGCCGCGGCGCTTGAGGCGATGCCCGCATGCGTCACCGCGCAAGCGCTGAACAGCGCGATGCCGCCGAGCAGCGACGAGCCCAAAGGCTCGCCGCCGATCTGCATCAGCGCAGCGCCGGTCGCGAACGAAATCATCGCGTAGCCGGCGTAGAGCAGCACATGCGTAATGATAGGCATTATTTGCCGTCCCGAATCTTTCAGTCAGCATGGGACGAGAAATATGGTTTCGCGAGTCTTAACGCCGCGCCGGTGCGCCTTGGCGAACATATTGTTTATAAGCGCTTTTTCGTACGGCACACACTGCGAAGAAAGTCGTTTCGGGGGAGGACTCAGCGGCTTGCGAACAGCATCGCTGCCTGCACGAGATAAACAACGCCTAAGCCTGTCACGATCCAGCGCGTGTATTTGAGA
The DNA here is from genome assembly GCF_036392335.1 of Vitreimonas sp. Lineage (NCBI taxonomy): Bacteria > Pseudomonadati > Pseudomonadota > Alphaproteobacteria > Hyphomonadales > Hyphomonadaceae > Vitreimonas > Vitreimonas sp. The sequence continues at coordinate 12,124 of NZ_DASVYD010000060.1, read as the reverse complement.
AAGTTCACATCGCTCAAGCGATCGAGCACTTTGCCGCCGAACCATGCGCCGAGCATGGCGAGCGGCGCGGCGACAACGAAGAAATACCAGGGCGGCAGTCCGCTGGATTGCGCGGCGCCGAGCATGGGAGCGCCGTAGAAGATCATCTTCACGGTGTGGCTGAACGCCTGGGTCGCGGCTTTGGTGGCGACGATGGCGTGACGCGTCAGGGCGGTGCGAACGAAGAAGACATCGAGCAGCGGGCCGGAAACGCCCGCAAGCACGTTGAGGCCTGTAACGGAGAGCCCGCAGGCGACCGCATACACGGGGCGGGCCGCGTCGAGTTGGAAGCTCCTCCTGGGCAGCCAGGCGAGCCCAGGGACGAGCCCGAGCAAAAGATAAACCCACGCTTTTGTCGGCTCATATGTGACAAGCGCCAGCACGCCCGCTGCGATGGCTGAGCCAAGGCCGTAGAAGACAATGATTGGCCAAGCGATGTGCTTGCGGTGCAGAATCGCCCGCCAGCCGTTGGAGACGAATTGCACGGCCCCGTGCGAGACCATGGCGGCGGCGACCGGCATGACCAGGGTCAGCGCGCCCATCAACATGAGCCCGCCGGCCATGCCGAACACGCCAGAAATAGTTGCGGTGATCAGGACGACCGCGAGCAGCGCCAAGGTCGTCAGCGCGCTCACGGCAGCCGCGCCTCCAGCCGCACTTTCACCGTCGGCCATTCCGCGCGCAGCACCGAGTACCAAGCAGTGTCGCGCCAGCCGCCCCAGGGACGCCGCATGTGGTGGCGGTGGATGCCTTCGAACTGCGCGCCCAGCTTCAGGATGGCGGCGCGGGACTGGGCGTTTTCTGCGTCTGTCTTGAGCTCAACCCGCTCGGCGCCGCTGTCGAAGGCGTGCGTCATCAACAACAACTTGCAGGACGGATTGACCCGACCGCCGCGGGCGGCGGCGGCATACCAGGTGCCGCCGATTTCAACGCCGCCGTCGTACGGGCGCGGGTTGATGAAACTCGTCTGACCAAGAGCGCGACCGTCCACGACGACCGCGTAGGGCAGCCAGCGACCCGCCAAGCCCTGTTCATATTGCCAATCGAAAAAGGCGTCGAAGCCGTCGTGAAAGAGCGGGGCGCTCGGGCTGAATTTGAGCGTGTCGAGCGGATCGCCGATCGCCTCACGGAGGTCGGCGCGATGACGTGTGTCAAGCGGCTCAAGGCTGACCCATGGGTTCGCGAGTGTCCGGTGTTCGAGCTTCATCACGCCCCGTTTCGTAGCGGTAGGCCGCATAAGTCGCGTTGCCCCCTCAAGCCCAGCCCTTTAGCGTGGCGACGAGAACAGGACCAGACAGCGATCCAAGACGCCGGAGGAAGCCCATGCAGTTCGAGTATTCCGAAAAGACCAAATCCTGGATCGACCGCGTCCAGCGCTTCATGGACGACCACATCTATCCGGCGGTGCCGACCTATGAGGCGCAGCAGAAGGAAGGGGACCGCTGGAAGGTTATCCCCGTGCTGGAGGAATTGAAGGCCAAGGCCAAGGCGCAAGGACTCTGGAACATGTTCATGCCGCCGACGAGCGGCCATGCGCATGTGGACGACACGTTCGAGTTCGAAGGGCCGGGCCTGACCAATCTCGAATACGCCCCGCTCGCCGAACTGATGGGCCGCGTCGGTTTCGCGTCCGAGGTGTTCAATTGCTCGGCGCCGGACACCGGCAACATGGAAGTGTTCGAACGCTATGGCACGCGCGCGCAGAAGGATCAGTGGCTGAAGCCGCTGATGAATGGCGAGATTCGTTCGGCGTTTCTGATGACGGAGCCGGCGGTGGCCTCATCGGACGCGACGAACATCCAGTGCGAGATCAAGCGCGACGGCAATGAATACGTGATCAATGGCCGCAAATGGTGGTCGTCGGGGCTCGGTGATCCGCGCTGCAAGATCGCTATCCTGATGGGCAAGACCAATCCGGAGAACCCGAAGCACTCACAGCAGAGCCAGATCCTGGTCCCGATCGACACGAAGGGCGTGAACATCATTCGGCCGTTGAACGTGTTCGGCTATGACGACGCGCCGCATGGCCACATGGAAGTCGAATTGAAGAACGTGCGCGTGCCCGCCGAGAACTTGCTGCTCGGCGAGGGGCGCGGCTTTGAAATCGCACAGGGTCGTTTGGGCCCCGGCCGCATCCACCATTGCATGCGCACGATTGGCGCCGCGGAAGCCGCGCTTGAAGCGCTGTGCAAGCGTGTCACGAGCCGCGTCGCCTTCGGCAAGACGATCGCCGAGCATTCGGTGTGGGAACAGCGCATTGCTGATGCGCGCATCGATATCGAGATGACGCGCTTGCTCTGCCTCAAGGCCGCGTACATGATGGACACGGTTGGCAACAAGGTTGCGAAGAACGAGATCGCGATGATCAAGGTGGCCGCCCCGCGCATGGCCCTGAAGATCATCGACGATGCGATCCAAGCGCATGGCGGCGCGGGCGTGTGCCAAGATTTTGGCCTCGCCAAGTCCTACGCAGGCATCCGCACGCTGCGTCTGGCCGACGGCCCAGATGAAGTGCACGCCCGCACGATCGCGCTCAATGAACTCGCGCGCTACGGCTGGACTGGCAAGCGCAAGAAGGAAGAAGGCGTGAGTCTTCCGGGCATGCGTTGATCACGGTCGCATGGGTCGTCAGCGCTTTGGCGCTGACGGTCGGCGTGTATCTAGGTGCGCGCGGATTGGTTGATCCGCGTTGGGCCTCCAAGCTCGTCCGCTTGCAGGCGGACGAGCAGGGCGGCGGTTTCGCCGAGTTTCGCGCCACCTATGGCGGCGTGTTTCTCGGGCTACACCTCGTTGGTCTCGCGTTCGCAGCCTACTACCTCTACACCGGCCACCCCGTCATGGGCGTCGCCGCGATTGGCGCAGTCGCGGTGCTGAGCGCCGGCTGGGGTGGCGCCGCCTTTGGCCGTTTGGTCGCGATCTGGCGCGATGGGGCGGACACGCCATTCAATCGTTTAAGCGTCGGCGTCGAGACCGCCATGGCGGCCGCAATCGGTTCGCCGTGGGTGGTGTGGGTTCTCTCTTAGGCGGGCGCCTTGCCGAGAAACACCACCGCTGCGCCCGCGGCGATCAGGGCGAAGCCGAGCAAGTGGTTCCAGCCGAGTTGCTCGCGCAGGAAGAGCGTCGAGAAGCCGATGAACACAACGAGCGTGATCACTTCCTGCATCGTCTTGAGTTCGGCCGTCGAATAAACCGCGCTGCCGATCCTGTTGGCCGGCACGGCCAGGCAATACTCGATAAAGGCGATGCCCCAAGCCGCGACGATGGCGATCAGCAGGGGCGTCGATTTGAACTTGAGATGCCCATACCAGGCGAACGTCATGAACACGTTCGACGCGATCAACATCAGGATCGGCGCGACTTGCGGCGAGGTCAGGAAGGACGGCATGGGCGCTCCAATATGAGTCGAACCCACGCTAGCTCAAAAATCGTTGATGCTCATGTCGGCGCGCCACGGCCAGGCGCCAGCGCGGAGGCCGCAGGTGCGCGGATCGAAATTGGTGTGATTGATGATCACCGTGTTGGTCGGGGTTTCTTCGATGCGGACTTCGCGCAGGATGAAGGGGAGTTTGTCGTCGGCGATGAAGGCGCTGAGCTTGAGCCAGAAGCAGGCGGCGAGCGCTTCGGTGGTGGGATCGCCTTGGAAGGTCATGATCTGCGACAGACGCTCGGGCTCGTTGTCGCGGAAATAGCCGATGAGCGGATCGGCCTCGCCCAGGTGCAGTGCATGATCGACGTGCTCGTCGATCCATTGATGCCAACGCTTCTTCACCACGTCGAACGGCGCGACGGAATTGGCGTCCGAGAATTGAAAGCGATGCTCGGGCTCGAGTCGCACTGTGACGAATTCGTTGTGTCCGTGCGGGATCGCGCATTTCGCGCTCTTGGTCGCCAGCAAGCGATGCGCCATCGCGTAGCGCCGGGTGAATTCCAACGTGGCCATTTCTCGTCCTTCGGGGCACTCCCGCAGAACAGACGGGCGCCTATGGGCGCGAGCCTTTAGGCCCGCGCCGTGGGTCGCGCAATCAGTCGTCCTTCCAAACTGGATCGCCCAGGTTCACATTTTCCGGCGGGGCAAAGGCGCCGACAGCCGCGCCGACGATGGCGCCCGGCACGATTCCGACACCGCCGGCGACCGCGCCAACGCCACCGCCAATGGCGGCGCCGGATGCGATGCGATCGCCCATCTGCGTGCCGCAGCCGGCCAACGCCACGGTCGCGGCGGCAACAAGAACCAGCTTGTTCATGCGCTACTCCTCAACATCAAACGGGCGGCGCTCCGCTGCGCCGCCCGTTTTGGGTAGTGCGGTTAGGACGCCAGCGCCAGTCTTGCCGCCCAGGAGGCGAGGCTGACGCCAGTTCGCCTTATTTGTTGACGCCGTCGTCTTCCCAGACCGGCTCACCGAGATTCACCTTATCCGGCGGTGTAAAGGCTCCGACGCCGGCGCCGACGATGGCGCCCGGCACCGCGCCGACGCCGCCGAACACCGCGCCGGTGCCCGCGCCAATGGCCGCGCCAGACGCCATGCGGTCGCCCAATTGCGTGCCGCAGGCCGAAAGAAGCAACGCCGCACCAGCGGTCAAAAAGAGTTTACGCATATGAACCTCCTGAAATTCAGTGCGCAAACAACGCAGACGGCGTGAGGCCTGTTCCGAACGGATTATTGACTTAGCAATGCTTTTGCTCGATATCCCCGTCCAGCGACCGTTCGCGGGCCGATTGAGAGCCCAGCGCGAACGCGGTCACCCCAGGGACGCCACCATCGACGTTCGGCTTTGAGCTTCGCTCGCCGCCCTTCTTCGCCGTCGCATCGTTCCAGTGTTTGAAGCGCCCGCGCGATGCCGCGTAGGGCCGAAAGTATCTTTGTGACTCAATTCCAAGACCTGAGCCTCGCGGCGCCCATCCTGAAGGCGCTCGCCGCGGAGGGCTACGCCACGCCGACCCCCATCCAAACTCAAGCGATCCCGATCGTGCTGAGCGGGCGCGACCTGATCGGTCTGGCGCAAACCGGCACCGGCAAGACGGCGGCGTTTGCGCTGCCGATCCTGCATCGTCTGCACGCCGATCGCCGCCATGCCGGCGAGAAGGCCTGCCGCACGCTTGTGCTTGCGCCGACGCGGGAACTGGCGAGCCAAATCGGCGACAGCTTCCGCGCCTATGGCCGCTTCCTTGGCCTGTCGACCGCTGTCGTGTTCGGCGGCGCGTCGATGCACAAGCAGAAGCAAGCGATCTATCGCGGCGTCGACGTTCTTGTCGCCACGCCGGGGCGTTTGCTTGACCATATCTCGCAGCGTTCGCTGCGCCTCGATCAAGTCGAGATCCTCGTGCTCGACGAAGCCGATCACATGCTCGACATGGGCTTCATTCACGATCTGCGCCGCATCGCGCAGCTCGTGCCGAAGAAGCGTCAAACGCTGTTCTTCTCGGCGACGATGCCGGAGCCGATTGCGGAACTGGCGGGCCAATTCCTCAACGGCGACGTGGAGCGCATCGCGGTGACTCCGGTGTCGTCGACGGCGGAGCGCGTGGAACAGGCGGTGGTGCACGTCGATCATTCGCGCAAGCAAGATCTGCTGCACGCGATGTTGGCCGACGACAGCATCAGCCGCGCGCTGGTGTTCGCGCGCACCAAGCATGGCGCCGACCGCGTCATGCGCAAGCTGCAAGACGCGGGCTTCGCCGCCGAAGCGATCCATGGCAATAAGAGCCAAGGCCAGCGCGAGCGCGCGCTCGACGCGTTCAAGAAGGGCAAGGCGCGCGTGCTGGTCGCCACTGAGATCGCCGCGCGCGGCATCGACGTGGACGAAGTCAGTCACGTGATCAATTTCGATCTGCCGAACGTGCCCGAGCAATATGTGCACCGCATCGGCCGTACGGCGCGCGGCGGCAAGGCCGGTATGGCGGTGTCGTTCTGTGCGCCGGACGAGCGCGCATACCTGAAGGATATTCAGCGCCTCACCAAGCAAGACGTGCCGGTGATGAAGCATGCGCTGTCCCTGCCGACGCCAAAAGCGGATGAGCGTACGCCGCGCCCACGCCCGCAAGGTCAGAAGCAAGGCCGTCCGCAACAGCCGCGCCGTCCGGGCGCCGGACCAAAGAAGCATCATGCGTCGGACGCGCATGGTCATGCGCACGCCAAGCAGGGGCATGGGGCGACAAAGGCGCGCGATGAGCAGACGCGCGATCGTGGCGATCGCCGCGACCGCAAGGGCAACAGCGTGTGGGCCAATGACGGCGCGCCGCCGAAATATCGCAAGCAGCGCAAACCAGCGCAGCGCGGCTAGAGCAAAGAGGCCCGTCGGTTTTGCCGGCGGGCCTTTTTCTTAGACGCTCTTACCGCAACCGTTCAGGGTACGGTTGTCGATCGTGATCTCGACCGTGGACGGGTAGGGTTCGCCGCTCATCACATCCTCGCAAGGAGCGCGGCGGATTGTGATCGCAAGCGTGCGGCCATCGGCCTGCGTTGTGTAGCGCGTCGCGCCTTCCGCTGGATTGGTGGGCGCGGGCAGCGGGAAATCGAGCAGCGTTTCGCCGTAATCCAACAACAGGCGGATGCGATCGCGCTGATAGATGTCGACGATCCAGCCGGGCTCTTGGCCGACGCCGCGGAATTCGACGCCGGCGGCGCGCGCGCCGTCCGCGGGCGGCATTTGCGCAAGCGCCTCTTGCACCGCGTTGGCTGCGGCGATCTCCGCGTCCAACGTTGCATCCGCCGGGGCTTCTTCCGCCGCCTGCGTGCAGGCGCCGAGAATGAGGGCGATGCCGACCAGAGCTGCGCGCACGGTGTTCTCCCTTCTCTAACGAGAACGCCGCCGCGCTTGGGGCGCGACGGCGTCTGTTGCTTCAGCCAGCTAAGTTTAGCCCTGGAAGGCGCTGATATAAACTTCAACGCGGCGGTTGCGGGCGCGGCCCGAGTCCGTCGAGTTGTCGGCGATCGGGCGGCTTTCGCCAAAGCCTTGCGCGACCAGTCGCTGACGGATCACGCCGCCCTGCATCAGCACCGAAGCCACGTTCATTGCGCGGCGCTCAGAGAGATTTTGGTTGTAGGCGTCCGAGCCGGTCGAGTCGGCGTGACCGTACACGTCAACCGTGGTCTGCTCGTAGTCGCGTAGCACCGAGCCGACGTTTTGCAGCGTGGGCACGAACTGGCTCTTCACCGCGTCACGGTCGTAATCGAACGTGAGGTCGGACGGGAAGTTCAGCATGATTTGGCTTTGCGAGACGCGCGTGACGCCAACTCCCGTGCCGGCGAGACGCTCGCGCAGATTCTGATAGGTGCGGTCCATGTAATTGCCGATGGCCGCGCCCGCGAGCGCGCCGATGCCGGCGCCGATCATGGCGTTGCGACGGTCGTCGCCGCCGGCCAGCGTGCCAGCCGCCGCGCCGGCGATTGCGCCGACGATAGCGCCGGTGCCGGTATTGTTACGCGTGCGTTCGCCCGTCACAGGGTCGACGTTGGTGCAGCCGACCATCAATAGGGCCGCGGCCGCCATAGCCACAAATTTGCGGATCATTGAAATCCCTCCAGTTCAAAAACGGGCGACTGAAAATCGAGCCCCATTCCGACGCGGAACATGACGACGCCTGCCTGAGCGCACCCTGAACAGCACCGTCTAATTGACCGATCCGGACGTGCTAAAGCGAACGAGACGCCCGAATTGTTCCATCAAAACCATATCCACCAGCGGCGCCACCTGGTCGAGCCCCAATGTAGGGTCCCCCGCCACGCGATAACTCATTTGGACTTTCGTGCCCGAGGCGTGTGGTGTCAGCGTGAAGGTCAACACCCCGCTCACCCCAAGCTCCTGAAGCGGGCCCAGCGCGGCGTCAAAACGGAGCGTGCGGACGCCATCGCGGGCCATCACCAGAATGACCCGGCCATGCTCCACGGATTGGCCATCCCAGCGCTCGCACCAGCACCCGCCGGCGCGGATATCGACGCTCATGCGCGCCGCGTCGCCCGAATAGGTGTGGTCCGAACTCCACCAGCGGTTCAGGCGCGTGAGTGCGCGCCAGGTCTGCTCGGGTGGGGCGCTGGTCTCGGTCTCCGCCTGGATCAGGAAGGCGCCGGGCCCCGCGGACGCCACGTCGGCACGGGCGGGAGGTGACGCGATCAAGGCGCATAAGAAACAGAGGAGGGCGAAAGATCGCATTTGAAAATCCCCTTTCAGTGCAGAAAGCGCCTGGCGCGGCGCGACTGCAAGCATGGCCTGTTAGTTAACCAGATTTCAGGATGCGGTCATGAGACTGCGGGCGTTTTGGACGCCGCCAATCCCCTTGAGCGGCCCGCGGGGGCCGCAGTTGAGCCGCAGGCTTTGGTCGATCGGCGTGCGCGCGCGCTGATCGAGGTCGGTCAGGCGCGTGTGGGCAATGCGTGGTTGCGCATTGGGTCATGCGCGATCGTTGCGGTCGTTGCGACATCGCTCGTCGGCAATTGGTGGCCGCTCTATTGGTTGGTCGGGCTCGTACCTGTCATCCTGACGGATCGCGCCGTATTCGAGCGGCTCGCGCGCGAGAGCGCGGCGGGGCGCGCGCCGAAAAACCTTGGCCCTATGATGCTCTGGTGCGTGCTCCAGAGCCTCTACGGCAATTCGCTCGCGATATTGCTTTGGTTTTCGCCTTATATGCCGAGCGACTCGCTGACGATCATCTTCTTGTGCGGCGGGCTGGCGAACGCGGCGGCCAGCCTGCGGGCGTCGACGCCGCTCGCGATTGCCAGTGTGACGCCGACAATCTGCTTCATGCTCGGATTGCCGGTCGCTGAGTTCTTCTTAAATGGCGGGCGAAACACGCACGATCTCACCCCCCTGGTGGGCGGGTTGTTGCTGCTGGGCTTCGGCATGAACCTGTGGAAGAGCCTGCTGGCTTCGGACGCCGCGCATGCGCGTGCGGAGGAGGCGGCGCTGCGAGAGCAACAAGCCGCCGCCGCGGCCGCCGCCGCGAAAACCGATACGATACGGCGGCTCAACGATGAAATGCGGACGCCCTTGAGCGCCTTGATCGGCGCGGCGGAGCATCTGCGCCGGGTGGCGGCGACGCCCAACGCACGCGCCCAGGTCGCGACGCTGCTGCAGGCGGGCGCCGTGCTGAAGCAGGTCATGGCCGACATCTCCGACCTCGATCGCCTGGAGAACGGCGTCTTGCACATCGAACCCGCGCCGGCCGTGGTGCGCGATGTGGTGCGCAGCGTGGTGAACTCTTTCCGCGCGGCGGCGCATGACAAGAATCTGGAATTGTTCGCCGACATCTCGGCGGATACGCCAATCTGCGTCGAGATGGACGCGCTGCGCGTGCGCCAGGTCCTGTTCAACCTGCTTGGCAACGCCGTGCGCTACACCACGCATGGCGGCGTGCGCATGCGCGTGAGCGCTGCGCCCGGATACACGGCGGGACATGTGCAATTGAGCTTCGTGATCACGGATACAGGCGCAGGCATGTCGCGCGCCCAATTGGCGGCGATTTTCAATCGTGACCGCGTGGGCGGCGACGGGGATGGACCTGGCTTGGGTTTGGCGATCTCGCTGCGCTTGGCGCGGGCGATGGGCGGGACGATCTCGGCCAGAAGTGAGCCAGGCGAGGGGTCGGCTTTCACCTTTATCGTCCCCGCACCCATTGTCCTCCGCAGGGAGAACGCCGCGGCGTAGCCGCGCCGAGCCGCCAGGGGCGGCCTTGACGCATTGGCCCATTTCGGACATTGCTATTGCGACTGATTTGCAATAGAGCTGGGGCCGACGCGTGACGATTGTCTTGATGCTCGGCGCCAGCGCGTTGGCGGACCTTCTGGAAGCCGAGCGAACCGTATTGGGGCGGGGGCAAGCATCCTCCTGCGACCTCAGCGCCCCGATCTCCTCTCCCGCGCGCGTTTCGGCCACGTCAGCGGGAGAGGAGACCCTCATTGCTTCGCGAGAAAAGCCGAGAGCTTGCGTGACAGCGTCTCGGCTTGGCGTGTCTCGCACTCCCACACAATAAGCGCGCGCCAACCTTGCGCTTTGAGTGCGGCGAGCGATGCGGCGTCGCGGGCGCGATTGCGCGCGATCTTGTCTCGCCAATAGGCGGAATTGTCCTTGGGTTGGCGCGCACCACGTTTGCAGTCGTGCCCGTGCCAGAAACAGCCATGTACGAAGATGGCTTTGCGCATGGCGCCGAAGACGAGATCGGGTTTGCCGGGAAGCGCTGCGCCGTTGAGCCGATAGCGGCGGCCGTAACCAAGCGCGCGAACGGCGGCGCGGACCGCAAGCTCCGGCGCCGTGCCGCTCGATTTCACCGCGCGCATGATGGCGGAGCGTTTGGTTGGATCGAAAACGTCGTGGCTGCCCGCCATCAGGCGGTTCTGCGCGCCGCCGCTGCGCCGACGAGCGGACGGAGAAGATGTTGCGACAGCCAGTGCACGACCGGCACGCAGACAGCGTCGCCGATCAGATGCAGCGCCGCAGTCTGGCTTGCGGGCAAAGGATATTCGTCTGGAACGCCCATTAAGCGCGCGGCCTCGCGCGGTGTGAGCAGGCGCGAGCGAATTTTGTCGCCTTCGACGAAAAGCAGCAATTGCCGGCTCGAGCCGCCAGCGGGCGTGCGCAAGCAGCCGGCGATGCCGTCAAAGCGGGCTTCGGCGCGTTGCACGCGTTCGCCGTGCTCGATGCGGATACGGCGGAAGACGGCGCCGACTTCGCGCTGGCCGCTCTGGCTCAGGGCATCAACGCGCGCGCGTTGCAGCGGGCTCATCTGCGAGAGCAGCTTTGCTGTTTGTTCTTCGCTGTTCCAAACGACGTTGTCGTCTTCGAGCACGTCGGCGAGGCGCGTGTTGCGCTTGGGCGGCGTGTCGAGACGCCACCAGACGAAATGCTTGCGTAGATTGTCTGGCAAACGCGCGACGACGTTGCGAAGCGCCATTGAGTGGAACGGCTCAATCGCGCCGGAGGAAATGAGGTGCGATGGCGCGTTGCGCGCGGCGATGATGAAGAGGCGTGGCCGCGATTGCGGCGTGAAGAGTGCGGCGTCGATCTCCAGCGCGCCGACGCGATAGCCGAGGCCGTCGAGCGCGTGGACGAGGGCGGTGAAGTCCGCGCCGCCGTGCGAACTGAGCAGGCCTGAGACGTTTTCCAGCGCCAGCACATCTGGCGCGCGCTTCTCGTGGGCGAGTTTCTCGATCAGCCTGTGGAAGCCCCAGAACGCGCCCGAGCGCGGCGCGGCCAAGCCGCGGCGGGCACCTGCGAGCGAGAGGTCCTGGCAGGGGAAGCTGGCCCAGGCGAGGGCGGCCTTGCCCGGAAGGTCAGCAGCGCCGAGGCTCCAGATATCGCCCTGGCGCATGTCGGCTTCGCCCCAGGCCGCGCGGTAGGCGGCGGCCTTGGCTGGATCGAAGTCATTGGCGAAAACGCAGGCGAAATCCGGTTCCAAGCCCAGGCGCGCCAAGCCCCCACCGGCGAAAAACTCATAAAGTGGGGCGCCGGAATCACGCTGCATTGTTTTATGGTACAGGTTCTCGGCGGCTCTGGCTCCCTTGGGGGGCGCCGGCCAATTGGGGGACGCCCATGCGGGGCTTTGTGCGCGGACTGTGCTTGGCCTCGGCGCTTGCGCTGGGGGCGGTGGCGATTGCGGGCTGTCAGCGCCAGCAGGAGGCGACCGAAGAGGGTCCCTCATTGCCCACAAACGCCGAGCGCGAAGCGACGATGGCGGCGGAGCAATTGGCCGCGCTGGGCGGACCCGCCAATGCGCAGCAGCGCGCCTTGTTCGAGGGCGAGTTTCAAGCGTCGGGCGGCATTGGCGCGCTCGACACGGGCGAAGGCTCGTCGGAGGGCGCGTGGGAGCTTCGCTTGCTGCCCGACTATGCGCAATTCTCGCGGCCGGGCTTGGGTGAAGATGGCGGCATTCCGGGCGAGCGTGATTATCGCGAACGCGGCATGCGCGTTGTCGCCGGCGCGGTGACGATCACGATCATGAACCAGCCCTGCACGTCGAGCGGCGGCGAACTGCCATACACGGCGCACGTGCTGTTCGAAGGCGTGGCGTATACGGGCTGCGCGCGGCGCGGCATTGCCGAAGGCGAGCGTCCGACCTGGGCGTCGGTGTTGCCCGAATTGATCCCTGCGATCG
>NZ_DASVYD010000059.1:0-46796 GCF_036392335.1 Vitreimonas sp. | reverse complement strand
CGCGGCCGCGCGGTTGGAAACGCCTGCATTTCCGGGGCTGTTTGCAGATGCGCGTAGTCGAAATCGAACGGCTCGTAATAATCGTCGATCTCGGGCAGATCGGGGTTGGCGAAGATTTTCGCCAAGATGCGCCATTTCGGGCCCATCTTCGGCTGCAGCTTGCCGCCGCGCGTCCGTTCCCAGCCGCCATTCCAACGCTTCTGGTTTTCCCATTCGCGCGGATAGCCGACACCCGGCTTGGTTTCGACGTTGTTGAACCAGGCGTATTCAACGCCTTCGCGGCTCGTCCAGACGTTCTTGCAAGTCACCGAGCAGGTGTGACAGCCGATGCACTTATCGAGATTGAGCACCATGCCGATTTGAGCACGAACTTTCATCAGCGGCCCTCCTTCGCGGCGAGCGGCTGTTCCAGCCAATCGACCTTCTTCATTTTGCGGATGATGACGAACTCGTCGCGATTGGCGCCGACCGTGCCGTAATAGTTGAAGCCATAGGCCAGCTGCGCGTAACCGCCGATCATATGCGTGGGCTTCAGCACCGTGCGCGTCACCGAATTGTGGATGCCGCCGCGTTGGCCGGTAAGCTCGGAGCCAGGCGTGTTCACGATCTTCTCTTGCGCGTGGTACATGAGGGTCATTCCCTCTTTCACGCGCTGTGAAACCACTGCGCGCGCCGTGAGCGCACCATTGGCGTTGAAGACCTCGATCCAATCGTTGTCGACGATACCGGCTCGCTGAGCATCCTTTTCGGAAATCCAAACCACCGGGCCACCGCGATTGAGCGTCAGCATCAGGAGATTATCGGTGTAGGTGGAGTGGATACCCCATTTCTGGTGCGGCGTGATGAAATTGAGCACGATCTCCAGTTCGCCGTTCGAGCGCTTGTTGTGCAGTGGCGCGACGGTCTTCAGATCGACCGGCGGCTTATAGACACATAATTGCTCGCCGAACGCGCGCATCCAGAGGTGATCCTGGTAGAGCTGCTGGCGACCCGTCAGCGTGCGCCACGGGATCAGCTCATGCACGTTGGTATAGCCGGCGTTATAGCAAACCTTCTCGCTCTCCAGGCCTGACCAAATCGGTGACGAAATGATCTTGCGCGGCTGGGCGACGACATCGCGGAAGCGGATTTTTTCGTCCTCTTTCGGCAACGCGAGGTGGGTGTGGTCGCGGCCCGTCTGTTTGCCGAGCGAATCCCAGGACTTCACGGCGACTTCGCCGTTCGTCTCTGGCGCCAGCATTAAAATGGTCTCGCAAGCGTCGATCTCGGTTTCGATTTTCGCCAAGCCTTTGGTCGGCCCATCCAGCACCTCGCCATTGAGATGCTTCAGCAGCTCCACCTCGTGCTCGGTATTCCAGCCGATGCCTTTGCCGCCATTACCCACCTTCGTCATCAATGGGCCAAGCGCGGTGAAGCGGCGATAGAGATTGGGGTAGTCGCGCTCGACGATGCTGATCTGTGGCCCGGTCTTTCCGGGGACCAGATCGCATTCGCCTTTCCACCAATCCTTCACGTCAAACGGCTGCGCCAGTTCGGCGGCGCTGTCGTGCTGGATCGGGGTGAGCACCACATCCTTCTCGACGCCCAGCACTTCGGGGCAGACATCGGAGAACGCCTTTGCGATCGCCTTGAAGATTTCCCAATCCGGCTTTGCCTCCCATACTGGATCCACGGCGGCGGTCAGCGGGTGGATGAAGGGGTGCATGTCCGACGTGTTGAGATCGTTCTTTTCGTACCACGTCGCCGTCGGCAGCACGATGTCACTGTAAACGGCCGTCGTGGACATGCGGAAATCGATAGTGACGAGGAGATCGAGCTTTCCTTCCGGCGCCTCGTCGCGCCAGGTGACATCAACCGGCTTACGGCGGCCGGTGTCGCCAAGATCCTTGCCGAGCACGCCGTTCGACGTGCCGAGCAGATGCTTCAAGAAATATTCGTGGCCCTTGCCAGAGGAGCCCAGCAGATTGGAGCGCCACACGAACATATTGCGCGGCCAATTGTCGGGATGGTCAGGGTCCATGCAGCTCATTTCGAGCCGCTTCGAGGCAAGCTCACGCGCCACATATTCGCGCGCGTCACCGCCGGACTTCTCCGCCGCCTTGGCCACATCGAGCGAGTTGGACTTGAGCGCCGGCGCCGAGGGCAGCCAGCCCATGCGCTCGGCCTTGGCGTTGTAATCGACAAAAGTCTGACCCCAATCGCCTTCCGGCGCCGTGGGCGAGAGGATTTCCTTCACGTCGAGCGTCTCGTAGCGCCATTGATCGGTGTGCGCGTAAAAGAAGCTTGTGGAGTTCTGCTGCCGCGGCGGCCGAATCCAGTCGAGTGCGAAGGCGAGCGGCGCCCAGCCGGTTTGCGGGCGCAGCTTCTCTTGACCCACATAATGCGACCAGCCGCCGCCGGACTGACCAATGCAGCCACACATCGCGAGGAGATTGATCACCCCGCGATAATTCATGTCCATGTGGTACCAATGGTTCATCGCCGCGCCGATGATCACCATCGACTTGCCATTAGTCTTTTCGGCATTGGCGGCGAAGCCGCGCGCCACGGCGATGATTTGGTCGCGCGGTACGGTGGTGACCTGCTCGGCCCACGCTGGCGTGTAAGGCTCGATGTCGTCGTAATTCGACGGCATGTGTTCGCCGCCGAAGCCTTGATCGACGCCGTAATTGGCCATGAAGAGATCATAGACGGAAGCGACCAGCGTCTCGCCGTCCTTCAGCGCCAGGCGCTTCACCGGCACGCGGCGCATCAACGTGTCGGGGTGATCCGTGGAGGCAAAGCCGTTCGACGCAGTGTTGGCGAAGTAAGGGAACAACACTTCGGCGATATCGTCATGCGCGCCTTTAAGACCGACGCGCAATTTGACGTCGGCGTTGTTGCCGTCCTTCTCCTCGAGATTCCATTTGCCCTGCTCGCCCCAGCGGAAGCCGATCGAGCCCGTGGGAACGACAGCTGCCCCGGTGGCGTCATCTATGCCTACGGTTTTCCATTCCGGATTGTTCGCCTGGCCAAGGCCGTCAGCAAAATCGGAGGCGCGCAGCAGGCGCTCCGGCACATAACGATCGCCCTGCTTCACCAGCCGCACGAGCAGCGGCATATCCGTGTAGCGGCGCACGTAATCCTTGAAGTACGGCACGTCGCGATCACGATGGAATTCGGTGAGCACGACGTGGCCCATCGCCATCGCCAGCGCGGCGTCTGTGCCTTGCTTCACAGATATCCAAAGATCGGCGAATTTCGACGCTTCCGAATAGTCGGGACAGATAACGACGGACTTCGCGCCCTTGTAGCGCACCTCCGTATAAAAGTGCGCGTCCGGCGTCCGCGTCTGCGGCACGTTGGAGCCCCACACCAGGATGAAGCCCGAATTGTACCAATCCGCCGATTCGGGCACGTCGGTTTGCTCGCCCCAAGTCTGCGGGCTCGCCGGCGGCAGATCGCAGTACCAATCGTAGAACGAGCCACAGACGCCGCCGAGCAGCTGCAGATAACGCGCGCCAGCCGCGTACGAAATCATGGACATCGCTGGGATCGGCGAGAAGCCGAACACGCGGTCTGGACCGTGCTTCTTTACGGTGTAAGCGTTGGCGGCGCCGATGAGTTCGGTGACTTCATCCCATGTCGAGCGCACCAAGCCGCCGCCACCGCGCAGTGCGGTGTAGTGCTTGCGCTTCTTCGGGTCCTCAACGATGGAAGCCCACGCTTGCACTGGCGACTTTGTCTTGCGCGCCTCGCGCCACAATTTCAGCAGACGACCGCGCACGAGCGGGTACTTCACCCGATTGCCGGAATAGAGATACCATGAATAGGAGGCGCCGCGCGCGCAGCCGCGCGGCTCGTGATTGGGAAGATCAGGCCGCGTGCGGGGGTAATCGGTCTGCTGCGTTTCCCAAGTGACGATGCCGCCCTTGACGTAAATCTTCCATGAGCATGAGCCGGTGCAATTTACGCCGTGCGTGGAGCGCACGATCTTGTCGTGCTGCCAACGCCGTCGATAGGCCTCCTCCCACGAACGATCCTCATCGTTCATGACGCCATGCCCCTCGGAATAGAGTTCGGTTTTTCGCTTGAAGAAGGTCAGACGGTCTAACGTATGGCTCATGCTCTTCCCCTCTTAGCTCGCCGCTTTCGCCGCATCGGACGGCGCACTGCGCTTGTTTTCGATATCGAATAGAAGCCCGCCCGGTCGCGCATATACGAACCAGGTGATGGCCAGGCAGGACACGTAGAAAATCAGGAATCCCATCAGCGCCGCCGTCGCGCTTCCTGTTTCGGCGATTGAGAAGCCGAAGCTCTTTGGAATGAAGAAGGCGCCGTAAGCCGCGATCGCGGAAGTAAATCCGGTGATCGCCGCCGATTCCTTTTCCGCCTGCTTCAATTGATCCGGCGCAGGCGTTTGCGGCGCCAGGCGCGCGATCTCCTTGCGCATGATCGCGGGGATCATCTGGAACGTCGATGCGTTGCCCACGCCGCTTGCGAAGAAGAGCAGCATGAAGCAGGCGAAGAAGCCCGCGAACGCGCCTGGCTGATCCTTGGCGCCCAGGAAATAGATCACGCCGATCGTGCCCAGCATCATCAGTGCGAACACCGCGAGAGTCACACGCGCACCGCCAAAGCGATCCGCGATCCACCCAGTGAGGGAACGCGACAACGCGCCGACCAGCGGACCGAGGAACGCGATTTGCAGCACGTTCACCTCCGGAAACTGGGTGGCCGTCAGCAATGGGAACGCAGCTGAAAAGCCGATGAACGAGCCGAACGTACCGGTGTAGAGCCAGCACATGATCCAATTCTGCGTGCGGGTGAAGATGACCGATTGCTCGGCGAATGACGCCTTCGCGGTCGAGAGATCGTTCATGCCGAACCACGCCATGAACGCGGACACGACAATGAAAGGCACCCAGATGAAGCCGGCATTCTGCATGAACAGCGTGTCGCCAGCGCTCGTCACTTGCCCTGCCCCGCCGAAGCCGCCGAACACCGCCATGGTGATGGCGAGCGGCACCAAGAATTGCATGGCGCTGACGCCCAAATTGCCGAGCCCGGCGTTCAGAGCGAGCGCGTTGCCTTTCTCGTTGCGTGGGAAGAAGAAGCCGATGTTTGACATCGAGCTGGCGAAGTTGCCTCCGCCAAGGCCGCACAACAGCGCAAGCCCAAGCATGATCCAGTACGGCGTTTCCGGATTCTGCACCGCGACGCCAATGCCCAGCGCCGGCGCCAGCAACGACCAAGTCGTCAGCGTGGTCCACAACCGCCCGCCGAACACTGGCACCATGAAGGAGTAGAAGATGCGCAGAGTCGCGCCCGAGAGACCGGGCAGAGCCGCGAGCCAGAAGAGTTGATCGGTTGAGTAATCGAAGCCAATCAATGGCAGCTTCGCCACAACCACGGACCACACCATCCACACGGCGAACGACAAGAACAGCGACGGGATCGAGAGCCAGAGATTGCGGCTGGCAATCTTGCGGCCCGTCTCGTTCCAGAACACCGGGTCTTCCGGGCGCCAATCGGCGATGAGCCCCGGTTCTGTCGGCTTATGTTTCGCCGGCTCGTGGATCGGCTGCATTTCCGGGAATTGGGGCAACGACTCCAGCTGCTTGCCGACCGCTTCGCGCTCCATCTGACGGATCGCAAAGTGCATCCAGAGCAACGAGCCCGAAACAATGAAGAACAGCAGCATGAAGCAGCTGGTCCATATGCCGGTGAGGTCGTTCAGCACACCGAACGCGATCGGCAGCACGAAGCCGCCAAGGCCGCCGATCATGCCGACCAAGCCGCCGACCGAGCCCATGTCCTTCGGATAATAGACAGGGATGTGTTTGAAGACCGCGGCCTTGCCGAGGCTCATGAAGAAGCCGAGCACGAACACAAGCACTGTGAACGCGACGAGCCCCGTCTCGAGCCGGAATGCGATCGGCCCACGGATTCCGTCGATGACGTAGCTCGTCGGCGGGTACGACAACAGGAACGTCGTCGCGATGCCGACAAGGAAGGTCCAATACATGACCTGACGCGCGCCCACTTTGTCGGACAACATGCCGCCATAGACACGAAAGAGCGACGCCGGCACCGAAAACGCCGCCGCCACCATGCCGGCAGTCTTCAGATCAAGATGATAGACGCCAACGAGATAGCGGGGCAGCCACAGCGCCAACGCCACGAACGCGCCAAACACAAAGAAATAATAGAGTGAGAAGCGCCACACCTGGATGTTCTTCAACGGCGCAAATTGTTCGGCCATGCTGCGTGGCTTCACGCCCTGAGCGCGCCGCGCCGCCAGGTCCGGATCGTCCTTCGTAAACAGGAAGAAGAGCGCGGCGATCACCACCAGGCCAAGGGCCCAGATCTGCGCCACGGCTTGCCAGCCCATCGCCAGAAGCACGAACGGCGCGATGAATTTCGTGACCGCCGCGCCGACATTGCCGGCGCCGAAGATGCCGAGCGCCGTACCCTGCTTGGCCGATGAATAGAATTTCGAGACGTAGGTTACGCCGACCGCAAACGTGCCCCCGGCAATCCCCACTCCAAGCGCGGCGATGAGGAATTGCGGGTAGGTTTGGGCGTACGAGAGTAAGAAAGTCGCCAGCGCAGCCGCCAGCATCACCAGCGGAAAGACGACCCGACCACCATATTGGTCTGTCCAGACACCCAAAAACAGACGGATGATCGAACCGGTAAGGATCGGCGTGCCGATCAGCAATCCAAATTGCGTTTCGGTGAGCCCTAAATCTTGTTCGATCTTCACACCGATAATGGAGAAGATCGTCCAGACCGCAAAACTCGCGGTGAAAGCCAGCGTGCTCAGCCACAATGCGGCGCCCGCGCCAGCGCTCGCTTTTACGTCTTGTCCCGCCATGAGTTCGGCCCCTGCATGTGTGGCGATGCGCATGCAGAAAGCGGCAAGTTTGCGGGAAAGCGTTTGATGTGCATCAAGTGGACCGAGCTTCGTTGGATAAATTCTGCGCTGCGGCGACGTCACTTGATCTTTGTGGTGCGCTGAGATGGCAAATTATCAAGCCAAGTCCGTAGGATACGCGACAAAGTACGCAGACTTGATTTGCATCAATTCGTCATTGCATGATCTGCGTCATCAATTGCCACGCTGCACTCGGGAGGTTGAGCGTGCGCACCAGCGATATCGAGCGCGTGAAAGGCCTGCCACTGTTCGCGGACGCGGCGCCGGACACACTGCGCGTGGCAACTGCCGGCGCGCACTTGCAGCGCTTTCCAGCCAACACGATGTTGCTGCTTGAGGGCGATCCCGTTGATTTTCTTTACGTGTTGCTCGACGGCCAAGTCGAACTTCACGGAACCTGGAATGATCGCGAGACGACCTTAGCGATCCTTCGCCCCGTCTCCACGTTCATTCTCGCGGCCGTCGTTCTCGATGCGGAAGCGCTGATGTCGGCGCGCACGCTCGACAGATGCGAGATTCTCATGATCCCCGGCGATGCGATTCGCACCGCGATGCGTCTGGATCCACGCTTCGCCATGGCCGTCTCGCGAGATCTGGCGGGATGTTATCGCGGCCTAGTTCGCACCATCAAGAACCACAAGCTCCGCAACAGCACCGAGCGTCTCGCCAACTACCTCTTGCAGCTGCGTGCAGCCGACAACTCGGGCAGCGTTGTGCGCCTCCACCACGAGAAGCGCGTGCTCGCTTCGCTGCTCGGCATGACGCCGGAAAACCTCTCTCGGGCCTTTGCCGCCCTGCAGCGACATGGTGTGAGCGTACATGGTGCGGTCGTGTCGCTCGGCAATATCGGCGCGCTTGAAGCGCTCGCCAAACCCGACCCGCTAATCGACAACCACGCGCCGCGCATCGGCGATATCATTGCCGATGCCGACGCGGAGATTTGGTCGTCGGAATGGTACAAGACCACCGGTCCCGGCGCGGAGGCGGCAAAGCGCCATGGATAGGCTTTGCCCTCTCACCTTGAGTACGGGCGGTCTGCTGCTGGCGGGGGGCCGCTCCAGCCGCTTCGGCGCTGAGAAGGCCGTTGCGCCGTTTGGCGGGCGCTTGATGATGGATGCAGTGCTCACGCGCTTCGGCGTACTCGCCGCTTGCGCCGTGAGCGCGCGCACTGAGTCGGCCGCGGCCGCGCATGCCCAAGCGCTTGGGCTGACCATTCTGCACGACGCACCCGATGCGCCGGCGGGACCGCTCGCTGGGATCGCCGCGGGGCTTGCGTGGGCCAAGACCGCCAAATTCAAAGTGCTCGCCACGGCCCCGTGCGACGCCCCCCTTCTGCCGCTCGATCTGTTTCCGCTGCTGCTCGCTTCAATGGGGGATGCGCCGGCGGCGCTGGCCGTGACCGATGCTGGCGAGCATCCTCTTTGCGCGGTGTGGCGGGTAGAGATGGCCGAGTACATCGCCGCTGAGCTGACCGATGGGCGCCATCCACCGGTGCGCGCCCTGCTCGCCGCGCACGGCGCCCGCCGCGTCCACTTCAGAGATGTGCACGCCTTCGCCAATGCGAACACGCCCGATGCACTTGAGGCGCTGGAGCGCGCGGCATGAAGCCGCTCATCGATCCTTTCGGGCGCACCATTTCCTATCTGCGCGTTTCAGTGACGGATCGTTGTGACCTGCGCTGCATCTATTGCATGAGCGAGCGCATGCGCTTTCTTCCGCGCAAGGATCTGCTTTCGATTGAGGAGCTTGATCGGCTGTGCGCCGCCTTTGTCGCGCGTGGGGTGCGACGACTCCGCTTTACCGGCGGCGAGCCCTTGGTTCGGCGCGGCTTCTTGGACCTTCTTGAAGCGGTATCGCGTCATCTGGGCCAGGGGCTTGATGAAATCACGCTCACCACGAATGGCGTTCAACTTGCTGACTTCGCGGAAGACTTGGCGCGCATCGGCGTCGAGCGCGTGAACGTGTCGGTCGACTCACTCGATCGCGGGACATTCGCCCGCATCGCCCGGCGCGATCGCCTCAGCGACGTGCTCGGCGGTATCGAAGCCGCGGTCTCGGCGGGGCTGAAGGTCAAGATCAACACTGTCGCTCTTAAGCACGACAACGCGCATGAAATTCCGGACCTCATCCAATGGGCCCACGCGCGGGGCCACGACATCACCTTGATCGAAACCATGCCGCTCGGGGAAATCGACGAAGATCGCACCGACCAATTCCTCTCGCTTGCGCGTGTGCGCGAAGATCTCGCCTCCTATTGGCGCCTCACCGACTTGCCGGATCGCACTGGCGGCCCGGCGCGCTACGTCCGCGTCGAAGAAACAGGCGGCCGCTTGGGGTTCATCACCCCACTCACGCACAATTTTTGCGAGGGATGTTCGCGTGTCCGTCTGACTTGTACGGGACGGCTCTATCTTTGCCTCGGCCACGAAACATCGGCGGACTTGCGTGCGCCGCTCCGCGATGACGCCTCCGACGTTTCACTGCAGGCCGCGATCGACGCCGCGATCGCTCTGCGCCCCAAGGGGCATGATTTCCAGATCGAACGTCTGCGGACGCCGGCGACGGAGCGTCATATGTCGGTGACGGGCGGATGACGCGCATCTTGTTCTTCGGTCGCCTCCGCGACGTTGCCGGCTATTCCGAGCGCGACTTGGAAATACCCGATACCGTCGCCACGGTGACGGATTTGCGCGCCCTTCTCAGTGCGGACGATCCCGAACTGGGTGACGCCATCGCCGCGCGCGGCGTACGCGTCGCGGTCAATCAGAGCTTCTGCCTCAACGAACTGGCCTCCGTGCGCGATGCGCGTGAAATCGCCTTCATGTCACCGCTGAGCGGAGGCTGAGCCATGGGCGAGAGCATGATCCTCTATCTCGCCCTGGCTATAGCGTCGGCGGCGGCCCTCTATTCCTCCGTCGGTCACGGCGGCGCCTCCGCCTATATCGCGCTCATGGCGTTAGCGGGCCTGGCGCCTGACGACGTACGACCAGCCGCGCTTGTCCTCAATATCGTTGTAGCCGGCCTCGGCGCATTCCGCTTCATCCGAGCCGGCCGTTTTGATTGGCGCGTCTTCTGGCCGTTCGCAATTGCAGCCATACCGACCGCGTTTCTTGCGGGACGCATTGACATGCCGGAGCACATCTATCGCCCGCTGCTCGCGTTCGCCCTCGCTGCGGCGGCATTGCGCTATCTCGTCTGGCCCCAGATTGACGCCATCAAGCCGAGTGCGCCGCCATCACCGCGCGTCGCACTCCCCGCCGGCGCCGCATTGGGCGCGCTCGCCGGGCTCACCGGCATTGGTGGCGGCGTCTATCTCTCGCCGCTGCTTGTCTTCGCCGGATGGGCCGATCCCCAACGCGCCACCGGCATCGCCGCGTGTTTCATCGTTGTAAATTCGCTGGCGGGTCTTGCTGGTCGCGCGTCTTCGTTGGCGAGTCTGCCCAATTTTCTGCCTTGGCTTGTCGCCGCGGCGATCATTGGCGCCTTGATCGGCACAACGTGGAGCCTGAAAGGCTTAAACCACGCGGGTGTTCTGCGCGTTCTTGGACTCGTGCTCGGCATTGCCGCGGCGGCGATTATCGCATGATCCGGGCTGTCGTCACCGCCGAACCATTCCCACCCGCCCATGAGGTCGCGCGCTTTGCTGCGGCGCGCGGCGATCAATGTGGGGCATTAGCGAGCTTCGTCGGCTATTGCCGGGGCCACGCGGGCGAGAGCTCTGTGACCGCGCTTGAGCTGGAGCATTATCCTGGCTTCACGGAACGCGAGATCGAGCGGCTCGCCCAACACGTAAGCACCAAGCACGCCCTCGATGCGCTTCTCGTCATCCACCGCGTCGGAATCATCCCAGCAGGTGAGGCGATAGTGCTTGTCGCGGCGCAGAGCGCCCATCGCGCCAACACCTTCGCCGCCGTTGAAGAAATGATGGATTATCTCAAGACCGACGCGCCGCTCTGGAAACGCGAATCTGGACCGGACGGCGCGCGCTGGATCGAACCCACAAACGAAGATTACGCACGCCGTCAGGAGCATGGCGCATGAGCCCGCACGCTTGCCGCATTGATGAAAACCTTCCCTTCAAGCCGGTGCATGTCGCCGTCCTGACGATTTCCGATACACGCGATATCGAAAGCGACACCTCAGGCGCGTTGCTGGCCGAACTCGCGCAGCGCGATGGACACCGCATAGGCGCGCGCGCGTTTGTGCGCGACGATGTCGGTGAAATTCGCGCTCAGGTGAGCGCCTGGCTCGAAGACCCGCACATCGATGTGATCGTCTCCACAGGCGGCACGGGCCTCACCGGGCGCGATGTCACGCCGGAGGCGCTGCGCCCGCTCTTCGAGAAAGAGATCGATGGGTTTTCAGTCGTCTGGCACATGCTGAGCTATCAAGGCGTCGGCCTCTCAACGCTCCAGTCGCGGGCGTGCGCTGGTGTGGCCAAAGGAAAATTCATCTTCGCTCTCCCCGGCTCTAACGGCGCCTGCCGCGACGGTTGGGAGAAGATCATCCGCTGGCAATTGGATAGCCGCCACACACCCTGCAACATGGTCGAGATCATGCCGCGCCTGTTGGAACGATAGAGATGAGCGAGCGACTCACGCATTTGGATGACGAAGGCCGTGCGCGCATGGTCGATGTTGGCGATAAACCCGCCACGGCGCGCGAAGCGATCGCGCAAGGGCGTATCCGCATGGCGCGCGGGACCTTGCAGCGCGCCATCAGCGGCGACACGCCTAAGGGCGATGTCCGCGCGATCGCCGAAATCGCCGGCGTCATGGCAGGCAAACGCACCGCAGACCTCATCCCGCTTTGCCACCCCATCGCGCTTTCGAGCCTGAAGGTCGACGTGGCGCCAGATGAGACCACGCCCGGCTTTCTTGTGACGGCCCGCGCGAGAACAACCGGTCAAACCGGCGTTGAGATGGAAGCGCTCACCGCGGTTTCGGTCGCTTGCCTCACGCTCTACGACATGCTCAAGGCGATCGATCGCGGCATGGTCATCGAAGGCGTCGGCTTGATCGAAAAGCACGGCGGCGCCAGCGGCTCTTACGTGCGCGACGCATCATGATTGGCGTAGCCCAAGCCCAAGCCCTCATGCTCGCCGCCGCAAATCCGGTGGAGACCGAACAGGTTTCCTTACGATCGGCGCGCGGACGAACGCTCCGCGAAGATATTATCGCCGCCCGCGCCCAACCACCGTTTCGCGCCTCGGCGATGGACGGCTATGCCCTCCGCGCCGCAGACACACCGGGCGTCTTGCGCATGATCGGCGAAACCAGCGCAGGCCGCGCACTTGATCGCGCGCTCAACCCCGGCGAATGCGCGCGCATCTTTACTGGAGCGCCGCTTCCGGATGGCGCCGATTGTGTGCTGATCCAAGAGGACGCTGTTCGCGACGGCGATCAGCTAACATCGCCGCCAAGCGCAGCAGGGCGCCACGTACGAGATGCCGGTGTGGATTTCGCAATCGGCGACGTACTGCTCCGCACCGGTCGTCTCATGGACGCCGCCGCCATTGCGCTGGCGGCGGCGGCTGGGCGCGCATCGCTCCAGGTCGCGCGCGCGCCGAAAGTGGCTGTCTTGAGCGGCGGCAATGAGATAGTCCCTCCCGGCACGCTCCCGGCGCCTGACCAAATCTTTGACTCCATGAGTTACGGCATCGCTGCTCTTGCCGAAAGCTGGGGCGCCGGCGCCAACACGCACGCTCCGTTCCGCGACGACGCCAGCGCAATCGCCACGTCCGTCGGACAATCCATCGACACTCACGATCTTACGATCATCGTCGGCGGCGCCTCGGTGGGCGACCATGATCACGCGCGTCCTGCTTTGCGGCGGCTTGGTGCGGAATTCCTGTTTGAGAAGGTCGCGCTGCGACCCGGAAAGCCGACCTGGTTTGCGCGCATTGGCGAAAAGCTCGTGCTCGGGCTGCCGGGCAATCCGGCGTCCGCCTTTGTCTGCGCCCGCTTGTTCTTGCGGCCGCTCCTCGACCAGCTTTGCGGACGCGATCCGATGGCGTCGATGCGCGCCACAAGCGCACGCACCCGGACGCCTCTGGCGGCAAATGGTCCACGCGCGACTTATCTGCGCGCGCATGTCGAAGCTGACGCCAGCGGACAGCTTTGGGCGCGCGCGCCACACAATCAGGATTCATCGCTGATCTCTGTATTCGCAGGCGCCAATGCCTTGATCGTACGTGCGCCGGACGCACCGACGGCGCCGGAGAGCGCGCTCGTCGACTTGATCTACCTCTGACTACTTCTGTGCGCTTGCGCCGCATCGGCGCTTGACCAACGTCAATCGTCTCCGCGCCATCCCGCGTGATGATCACTGACATGGATCCGCATCTCCTCCCCTACGCGGAACGTCAAGCGCCGCGTTACACCTCATATCCCAGCGCGCCACATTTCAGCGCGGATGTCGATGGCGCGCTCTATCAGTCCTGGCTTGGCGCCTTGCCTGAGAGCGCCGCTCTCTCCCTTTACTTGCACATCCCCTATTGCAAGCAGCTCTGCTGGTATTGCGGCTGCAATACCTACCTCACGCGCGGTGGCGACATTCCCGATTTCGTCACGACGCTGATGACGGAGATTGATCTCGTCGCCTCCGCGATCGGCTCGCACAATGTGAGCGAGATCCATTGGGGCGGTGGTACGCCAAACATCCTTTCTCCGGATGAATTTCTGCGGTTGCAGCATCATCTGGATTTTTGGTTCGATCTGGCGCCGAACTTGTCACACGCCATTGAACTTGATCCCCGTCATGTCACGCGCGCGCTGGCGACCACCTATATTCAAGCGGGCGTTAATCGCGTCTCGCTCGGCGTTCAGGACCTCAACCCGCATGTGCAAACGGCGATGGGCCGGGTTCAGCCGCAGGCGCAGGTCGCTGAAGCCGTCGCTATACTCCGTGGGGCGGGCATCACGGACCTCAGCTTCGATCTCATGTATGGTTTGCCCCATCAAACCGTTCAGGATGTCGCCCACACGATCCGCCTTGCGGCAGACTTGGCGCCCAATCGCATCGCTCTGTTCGGCTACGCCCATGTGCCTTGGTTCAAGCGCCGCCAGCGCCTGATCGACGCCGACGCCTTGCCAGATGCTGAGGCGCGCTTCGAACAGGCGGAGCTCGCGCGCACCCTTTTGTGCGATCTCGGCTACGAGAGCATCGGCTTGGACCATTTCGCAAAGCCGGGCGATCCACTGGCCAAAGCGGCGCACGCCCGCACGCTCCATCGCAACTTTCAGGGCTACGTTCCAAGCAGTGCGGACGCCCTGATCGGCTTCGGTCCCTCCGCGATTTCGCGCCTGCGCGAGGGCTACGCGCAAAACATCCCCGCAGTGCGAACGTGGGCTCGGGTTGTGGAGTCCGGTCGCTTGCCGACCGTACGCGGTCACACGCAGAGCGCTGACGATGCGCGCCGCGAGGCCATCATTGAATCCCTCATGTGCGACTTAGAAGTCGATCTTGCGCCATTTGGCGGCGCCGCCGCCTTTACCGCCTCCCTCACCGCGCTCGCGCCGCTTGCACTGGACGGCTTGGTCGAGATCAACGGCGATATCATTCGCGTGCCGACAAATATGCGAGCGTTTTGCAGGCTCGTCGCCTCCGCGTTTGACGCCTACGCCAATGCCGGCACGCAACATTCAAAGGCAATCTAAGACGCGATGACAAGCACCGCGGAACGCTATCGCACTTATCAAGGGCCCGCTCTCTTCAGCATGGGCTTTCGCCCGTTCTTTGTGCTCGCGGCATTGTGGGCGGCGATCGCGGTTCCGGTTTGGGTGGCGGCGTTTAACGGCTGGCTGCCTGCGGAGCATTTCAATCGCGACTGGCACGCCCACGAAATGGTGTTCGGCTATTTGAGCGGCGTGATTGCCGGCTTCTTGCTGACAGCCGTGCCGAATTGGACCGGAAGGCTGCCAGTCACGGGCGCGCCGCTCATGGGGCTGGTTACGCTCTGGTGCGCGGGCCGCGTCGCCATGCTGGCGCCTAACTTCGCTCTG
The DNA here is from genome assembly GCF_036392335.1 of Vitreimonas sp. NCBI lineage: Bacteria > Pseudomonadati > Pseudomonadota > Alphaproteobacteria > Hyphomonadales > Hyphomonadaceae > Vitreimonas > Vitreimonas sp. The sequence continues at coordinate 31,874 of NZ_DASVYD010000059.1, read as the reverse complement.
GCGCCTGTGTTCGACGCATCGTTTCTGTTTGTGTTCGCGCTGGTGATCGCGCGTGAGATTATCGCTGGGCGCAATGTGCGTAACATCCCGGTGCTAGCGCTCCTCTGCGTGCTCGCAACCGCCAACGTGCTCTCACATCTGCGGCCATTCGATCCTGATTTGGCGCTCCTTGGCGAGCGCATCGGCATTGGCGTGGTCTCGATGTTGGTGGCGCTGATCGGCGGACGCATCGTGCCAAGCTTCACCCGCAATTGGATGGCCAAACAGCGTATGGCGCCCGAGCCCGTAGCGTCATCGCGGTTTGATGCGATTGCGCTTGGCGTGGCGGCCATCGCACTTAGCCTCTGGGCGGCGATGCCGACGCACTTTGCTACAGGTCTCATGCTCACACTGGCGGGCGTGCTTCATTTGGCGCGGCTTGCGCGCTGGCAAGGCTGGCGCACGCACGCTGAACCCTTGGTGCTCGTGTTGCATGTGGGCTATCTCTGGCTCTGCCTGGGCTTGCTGTTGAGCGGCCTAGCCATTCTGCCACTTGGCGTCGTTCCTGCGGCGAGCGGGCTGCACGCCCTAACCGCCGGTGCCTTTGGCGTCATGACGCTTGCGGTCATGACGCGCGCCAGTTTGGGGCATACTGGCCAGCCACTCACTGCCACCCCACGCATCAGTGCTATCTACTGGCTGGTCAATCTGGGAGCTGCCTTGCGCGTCGCCTCGCCGCTTCTCCCAGACATGTACGCGCCCATGCTCGCCGCATCAGCATTCGCCTGGAGCGGCGCGTTCGTTTGGTTCGTCGCTGTCTATGCGCCGCTCTTGCTGCGCCGCCGCGTGACAATCTCCCGGTGAAATCATCTTGCGCCATCTCAAAGCCAGCGCGACCTCGAACGGTAAGAGAAAGCCATGAATGAGTATGATCTTATCATCGTCGGCGCCGGGCCGGCCGGCCAGAGTCTGGCGGCGCGTCTCGCACAAGCGCCCTTGCGGATCGCCTTGATCGACGGTGAGTCAAAAGCCACGCTGGCGGCGCCAGCCTATGACGGACGCGAAATCGCACTCACGCAAACCTCGATTGCACGCCTGAAGCAACTTGGCGCCTGGGAGCGTCTGGCGGAAGCAGAGGTCGCCCCACTTACGCGCGCGCAGGTGCTGAACGGCCAATCGCCCTACGTGCTGAGCTTTGCTGATCAACCCGGAAACGCGCTTGGCGCCCTTGCGCCAAATTCCGCCATCCGGCGCGCCTTGTTTCAAACGATCGCCGGCCAAGAGAATTGCGATTTCCACACCGGCCGCGCGGCGACAATTGACGCGATTGACGCGAAGGGCGCGCAGGTGCGTCTCGCGGACGGCGCCATCATCCGTGGTAAAATGGTCGTCGCCGCCGATACGCGTTTCTCCTTGCTCAGGAAGAGCCAAGGCATCAGCGCGCACATGCTCGACTTCGGCCGCACCATGCTGGTTTGCCGCGTACAGCATGCCAAGCCGCAGAACGGCGTCGCCACTGAATGGTTCGGCCACGGTCAGACGGTCGCCATGTTGCCGCTCCGTGGCGATCAGTCTTCCTTTGTGCTGACGCTCAGCGCACACGCCATGCAAAGCGTTATGGCGCTATCTGACGTGGATTTCGCGCGTGATGTCGAGCGGCGCACCCAAGCGCGCTGGGGCAAGATCGCGCTCACAAGCACGCGCCACGCCTATCCGTTGGTCGCCGTCTATGCCAGCCGCTTCGTTGGGCCCCGCTTCGCTCTCATCGGTGACGCCGCCGTCGGTATGCACCCTGTCACGGCGCATGGCTTCAATTTTGGTCTTCGCAGCGCCTACGCGCTCGGAGACGAAATCCTGCGCGCGTTGAGGGCGGGCCGCGACATCGCCGACTCGCGAGGCTTAGCACGGTATGAGCGCGGGCATCGCCGCGCCACGCTTCCCCTTTACGCCGCCACCAATGCGATTGCGCAGCTCTACAGCGACGAACGCCCATTTGCGCGGGTTGCACGCACGGCGGGCTTGCGTCTGATGAACGTTGCACCAGGCGCTCGCCGCCTCGTCGAGGCGAGTTTGCGCCATTAAGCGAGCGCCAGGGAGAGACACATGAAGGCAGCGCAAAGATTGCTCGAAATGGCGGCGCAAGAAGGCGTCCGCGCCTGCTTCGCCAATCCCGGCACTTCGGAGATGCACCTCGTCGCCGCGCTCGATGCAGCACCTTCCATTCGCCCAGCGCTTTGCTTGTTCGAGGGCGTTGCCACGGGGGCGGCGGACGGATACGGCCGCATGACGCAAACGCCAGCGCTCACGCTGCTGCACTTAGGTCCAGGCCTCGGCAACGGCTTTGCCAATCTGCACAACGCCTATCGCGCGCGCACGCCCATCGTCTCACTCGTCGGCGAACACGCGACCTACCATCGCGCCAACGACCCACCGCTCGCCAGCGACATCGCCGCGATCGCGCGACCTGTTTCCGCATGGCTTGAGACCGCTGGGTCGGCGAAGGATTTGCTGCGCTTCGGACGCGATGCGATCGCAGCCGCGAAACGCCTAGGCCCGGCGACACTTATCTTGCCGGCGGACGCAGCGTGGAGCGACGACGAGCCGGATTTGCCTCCGCCCGTAGCGGACGTTGAGCCTCGGAATGGCGTGTGGGTGGAATGCGCGGCGCGCGCCCTTGGCCCGCGCACCCTTCTCTTGCTGGGCGGACGCCACCTCACCGCCAGCGCCTGCGACGCAGCACAGCGCATCGCGGCGGCAACCGGCGCGCTGGCGCTGATCGAGACCTTCCCCGCACGCGTACGTCGAGAGGGCGCCGGTGCAGACTTAAAGCGCTTGCCCTATCTCAGCGAAATGGCGGCAGCGACGCTCGCACAAATCGAGACGGTGATCCTCGCCGGCGCCGCCTATCCCGTGGCGTTCTTCGCACTACCGGGACGGCCCTTGCGTCTCGCGCCAGACGGCGCCCGCGTAATTGAACTCGCGGCCGCCGGCGCCAATCTAGAGACGGCGTTGCTCGCGCTTGCCGATCTGCTGAACGCGCCCGAGCTTGCCTCGCGTCATGCAGAGCCGCCGCCGAAACCAGACTCAGAGGGCGCGCTTGATCCGATGTCGTTTGCGCAATGCATCGCGGCGACGCTGCCCAACAATGCGATTGTTTGCGACGAATCCAATACGGCCGGCCTCTTCTGCTACGACGCCTGCGCCAGCGCACCGCCGCATGACTGGCTTACGCTCACGGGTGGGTCGATCGGCCAAGGGCTGCCGCTGGCCACCGGCGCCGCCATCGCCTGCCCGGACCGGCGCGTGCTCGCGCTAGAAGCAGACGGCAGCGCGCTCTACACGATCCAAGCCTTGTGGACGCAGGCACGCGAGCGATTGAACGTCACCAACGTGATCTTGAACAATGGCGCCTACGCCATCCTGCGGCTCGAGATGATGCGCGCCGGCGTCAACACGCTCTCGGACGCGGCGAACTCGCTCTTCGACCTGCGCAATCCATCGATCGATTTCTGCGCCATTGCGACGGGCTTCGGCGTACCCGCGCAGCGCGTAGCCTCGCCGCAGGCCCTTGTCGCGGCGTTAGAGCGCAGATTCGCCGCCCCAGGCCCTTCACTCATCGAGGTGATGCTTCCATGATCCCGCTCTCAGATTCGCTGCAAACGGAACTGCGGGAGCTGCTAGGCCCACGCTTCAGCACCACCGCCGCCATCCGCGATCAGCATGCCGGCGGCGGGATGCATTTGCCGCCGCTGCCGCCGCAAGCGGTGGCCAGCGTCGAAAGCCTCGACGAAATCGTGCGCGTCGTGCGCGCCTGCGCAGATCATGGCGCGCCAATCATACCCTTTGGCGCCGGCACATCGCTTGAGTGCCACGTGGGCGCGCCGCGCGGGGGCGTATGCATGGACGTCTCCGCCATGAAGCGCGTTCTGCGGCTCAGTCCAGAAGATCAAGATTGCACAGTCGAGGCCGGCCTCACGCGCATCGCGCTCAATGAACATCTGCGTCACACTGGGCTCTTCTTTCCGGTCGATCCTGGCGCTGACGCCACCATCGGCGGCATGGCGTCCACGCGCGCCTCCGGCACAACGACGCTGCGTTATGGCGGCATGCGCGAGAACGTGATGGCGCTCACCGTGGTCACACCGGACGGACGCGTCATTCGCACCGCCCGGCGCGCGCGCAAATCCTCGGCGGGCTATGACCTGACGCACCTGTTCGTTGGCAGCGAGGGCACGCTGGGCGTCGTCGCAGACGTAACACTACGCCTGCACGCGGCGCCCGAAGCAACCAGCGCCGCCGTGTGCGCCTTCCAATCTCCCTTCGGCGCCGCCTCCACAGTGATCGACGCGGTGCAGTGCGGCCTCCCGCTGGCGCGCGCCGAATATCTGGATGCGGTGAGCATGCGCGCCGTCAATCGCGCGTTCTCCACCGCCTACGCCGAAGCGGACACGCTCTTTCTTGAGTTCCATGGCTCACCCGAGGAGGTCGCCCACTATGCAGAGCGCGCACGCTCCATCGCCAACGAAAACGGCGGGGGCGCCTTTCAGTGGGCGATCGAGACCGAGGCACGCAACGAACTCTGGAAAGCGCGCCACAACGCAGGCTTCGCCACGCTTTCGCTGCGACCCGGTGCACGCCCATGGTCGACCGACGTGTGCGTGCCGATAAGTCAGCTTGCGCGTTGCATCGAAACCACCAAGCGCGACATTGCCGATCTGCCCTTTCCGGCGGCGGTGCTCGGCCACATCGGCGACGGCAACTTTCACGTGATCCTCTTGGTCGATCCAGAATCCGCCAATGAACGCATCACCGCGCAGCGCTTCAATGATCGTCTCGTGGCGCGCGCGATCGAGGCGGAGGGAACGTGTACGGGCGAGCACGGTGTGGGCCTCGGCAAACGAGAATCGCTCCGCCATGAATTGGGCGAGGCCGTCATGCTGATGCGCGACATCAAACGCGCCCTCGACCCCCGCGACCTGATGAATCCCGGCAAGATCTTTCTTCCTGACGAGGCCGCCTGATCGTTTGCGGTCATTACGGATGCGGCGGCGTCGAGCGCGCGCTGGGATCGGAACGCTCAGCCCTTGTTGATCATTGGTTGCAGCCGATCGTCATGCTCTACCGCAAACACCGCGCCACGTTTGACGCCATGGAGGATCCGAGCGCGCGCGCGGCGCGTATGTGCGAGGTCAATGTTCAGATGCAAGTGCGCCGAGTGGCCGCCATCCCATCCGTCGAGAACGCCTGGTCGCGGGGTCAAACACTGCACGTGCATGGCTGGGTTTACGGAATGCACGATGGATTATTGCGCGACGTTGGCCCCACCCTCAGCAACATTGCCGATCGCGACGCGCTCCCAAGCATCGACGATTGCGTGCTGGCGAACTCTCACAAGCCACGACCGATTGAACTGGCCGCTGACCTTTTTTGGAGGCCGTGACCTGGACATAGAGCCCTTGGCCGTCGGCGTAGCGGACGTGCGTCCGAAGCTGACGGAGCTTCAAATATCGGTCAATTGTCCGATCTGCTTGGCCACACGGCCGCTCCCCCACCCACCACGTACCCACCGCGTGAGGCCGATAGTCAGACGACGTCAACGGACGCCCGCGGCGCCCGCTCTTTGATAACGCTCTGATTTCAATGAGTTTTTCGATCAGCGGCGGATGCCGGCGTACGCCCGCGGACACCCCGCTGGCGGAGACGGAGGGATTCGAACCCTCGGTACCCGGTTAAGGTACGCTCCCTTAGCAAGGGAGTGCCTTCAGCCACTCGGCCACGTCTCCGGCGGGGCGGAACGCTTAGCCGCCGCCCCCCTGCGCCGCAAGGCGCCTTGTCGCGCCATGAACATGGTTAATTGGCGCGGGCTTTGCGCGAACCGTCCCGAAGAATTTAGTCCCCAGGGCGAAAACACCTATGTTTCCAGCCGCAACGCGCCGTCCGCGCGCCAATATGGCCCACGCACCGGCCCGCTTTGAGCCGGTGGATGCCGCGTTAACCAGCGAACAGCGCGAAGCGCAGCGCATCGCCGACCAAGCGGCGGCGTTCTGTCTGTTCGGCCTCAAGATAGCTCTCGACGACGAGGCCTATTGGACGGACGCCACTGGGGCCTATCGCGCGGACGCTGCGGCGCCGCCGTCGCCCGCCAACGACCCGCAATACGTTCCCCCGCCCACCACCTTCGCCTTCCCCGACCTGCCCCAACGCGGGGCGCATCTCAGCACGCGCACGCCGATGCAGACGCTGCGCATCATCGATTGGGCCGCGGTCCTCCTCATCGCGCACGTTGCGGCGCTCTGGGGCGTGGGCGCGGGCCTGACCGCGCTCTCGCTGGGCGAAGCCGCCGCCTTCCTGCTGTCCGCGGGCGCGCTCAAGGCCGGCCTGTGGCTCACCGAAGCCTATCGCGCCACGCCCGCCGCCATGCGCCCCGAGGGCGCCGTCGGCGGCCTCGCGCTCGGCGTCATCGCCGGCATCATCATCGCCAACCTGATCGCGCCCGACGCGCGCGCCGCCGCCGCCCTCGCCACCACGTTGCCTGTCGCCGCCATGCTGCTGGCGGGCATACACGCCGCGATCGCGGTCTGGGCCAACGCCGCGCACAAGAAGGGCGTGTTTTCAGAAAACGTCGTCATTGTCGGCGCGACAGAAGCGGCCAAACGCATCATCGCCCGCGCCAAACGCGCCGGCGATATGCGCATCGTCGCCGTCGTCGACGACCGTCTCTCGCGTGTCCCCGCGCGGCTTGGCGCCGCCCCGGTCGGCGGCAACATCGACGATCTCATCGCTTGGGAGGGCCTGCCGCACGTCGACCGCATCATCATCACGGTGACGCAAAAGGCCGAAACCCGCGTGCGCGCCATGATCGAACGCTTGCGTCCAATCCCGAACCGCGTCGATCTGCTGCTCGATTATCAAATTCAAGGCGTCCAGGGCCGGCGCGTCGAGCGCCTGAACGGCGCGGCCGTGGCGTGCGTCTCCGGCCGACCGCACAATTATCGCCGCGCCCTGGTCAAGCGCGCCTCCGACCTCCTCATCGGCGGCGCCATGCTCGCGGCCTTCGCGCTGCCAATGCTCATCATCGCCATCGCCATCAAGTGCGACAGCAAGGGCCCGATCCTCTACCGCCAGCAGCGCCATGGCTTCAACAACCGCATCTTCACCGTCTTGAAGTTCCGCACCATGCGCGTGCGCCCCGAAGAGAAAGCCTTGCTGCAGGTCCAAGCCGCCGACCCGCGCATCACCCGCCTCGGCCGCTTCCTGCGCAAGACCAGCCTCGATGAATTGCCGCAATTGCTGAACGTGTTGCGCGGCGACATGAGCCTTGTCGGCCCGCGTCCGCACGCCATCAACATGAAGACGGCCGAGCGTGATCTTCAGCACATCGTGGCTGAGTACGCGCATCGCCATCGCGTGAAGCCGGGCCTCACCGGCTGGGCGCAGGTCAACGGCTCGCGCGGGCCGGTGGAAAAACCGTCGGAGCTGCGTCGACGCGTGAAGCTCGATCTGGAATACGTGTCGAACGCTTCGCTCTGGCTCGACCTGCAGATCCTGTGGCGCACCTTGCCTTCGCTGCTCGGTGACAAGGAAGCGACACGCTAAGCGCGGTCAAGATGGAGCGCCGCCGCTCCGAATAGCGCTAGAACTTGCTCCAAGCGCCGCAAGCCTTGCATGAAATCGGGATGGCGCGTGTCTTGCCGATTTGCGCAAGCCCGCCATGCGGCCCGCACCAGCGCTCGCGTTTGCCGCGCCACGGCCGCGCGAAACCCTTGGCGACCAGCGCTTCACCCAAATCAGCGCCGTCCGCATACACGAATGCGATACGTCGGCCGTACTGATCCCAGCGCCACGTCCGGCGCACGGTGACCGCCTTTGCGCGGTTCACCAACGCTACGACAGCCAGCCGCGCAAGCTCCCCGCGCTGCGCCTCGTTTGCGCACTTGGCGCCCTCGCCCGTCTCGGGCGCGTCGATGTTGGCGAAACGATAGCGCACGCCGCTGACGGCATCGATGATCGTGTCGCCATCAAGGACGCACGGCTTCATCACGACCAGATGCAATTTTTCAGGAAAGCGGTTGGCGAACTCGTGCCACAGCCGGCGGCCGGCACGCTCCAGCGCTAAACTCAGAAGTGCTGCAATCAGCACGCCCCACAGGATCGCTTCGACGATCTCCGCCGGCGTGGCGCGCGCGCTGAGCACAGGCTCATAGGTCGCGATCAGCCCGACAAGGAGCACCGCGACGAACACAGACGCCAGCATCCAGCGCTCGCGCCAAAACAAGAGCGGCGCGCGCCTTTGCGTGTGTCGAGAGGGAGGGACAACACTCATGGCTGTCACGCAAAGCAGCAGGCGCTATCGCCCACGACGTTGCACGCGCGAGCCAAGAGGCGCTCGCGCCTTGCCTTCTGCCTTGACGCTTAGTGGTGCTTCACGCTCAGCCACTCGCGCGCGCTGCGCTGGGCTTGGGCGATTTCGTCCTTCGACATCATGTCCGACAATTCGCGGCGGCATTCCTTCGCCGCCTCCGAACCGCGCACAGCGGCGAGATTGAACCACATGTGCGCTTGCACCAGGTCGATCTCTGGGCCGGTCGAATAGATCAGGCCGAGCTTGTAAAGATTGTCGCAATCACCAGCTGCGCGCACAGCGGCGTGTGCTTCCGCGATTTCAGAATCCGTGAACGCCATTTTGGCGGCTCCCTTGGTATCAATTGGGAACGCCCCGGATTGCCCGATGTACGCTCCACCCCATCGACGTGCATTTCTCGCGCCGTCGGGATGGATCAATGTCATGCTTTAATTGCGATAAGCTTAAGCGCGATCAGCCTTGTTTTGATTTCGCGTCGTTCACCGAACTCGACGTTTGCCCGAACAGGCTTTTGGCCATGTCGCGCACCTGATCCTTACTCAATTCTTGCTTTTGTCTGAGCTCGTCACCGGCCGCGAGCGCGCGCTGCACCGCGGGACGTGTGTAGATCTGATCGACCCATGCTTTGAGCTTTGGGAAATCCTCGAAGGTCTGACCTAGCTTGTGCACGATGCGCGCCCACGGCCAGGACGCCATGTCCGCGATCGAATATTCATCGCCGCCGAGATGGGCGCTCTCTTCCAAGCGCCGCTCCATCACGCCGCACAGCCGATTGAGCTCGTTCACGTAACGCGCGCGGCCATATTCAATGAGCGCCGGATCGTCGACCAGCTTGGGCGCGTAATTGATAAAATGGCTGGCTTGCCCGGCCATCGGTCCCAAGCCCGCCATCTGCCAGAACAGCCACTCATCCACTTTCTGACGCGCGCGTTCATCGCTGGGATAGAATTTTCCCGCCTTGCGCCCGAGGTACTGGAGAATGGCGCCGGACTCGAACACCGAGATCGGCGCGCCGCCCGGGCCGTCCGGATCGACGATCGCCGGCATGCGATTGTTGGGCGAGATTTTCAGGAAGGCCGGCGCGAATTGTTCGCCCCGGCCGATGTTCACCGGCTTCAATTCGTAGGGGAGGCCCATCTCCTCCAGCGCGATGGAAATCTTCCAGCCATTCGGCGTCGGCCAGAAATAGAGTTCGATCGGCTTGGTCATCGGCGCCCCTTGCTTTGGCTCGGAGACAACATGGGCGATCAGGTCGAGCCGCGCTAGAGCCGGCGTAGTCCGCCATACTTGGACTCACATCCGCGTGACCCGAAACCGCGCCGATTCAGCCCAGATTCATCCCAAGCTCATCCTTCCTGTAAAACCAAGCGCTTGCGCGCCTTCGCTGACTGCCAGTTCCCACCCGGATTCAGATCGGGTTCAGTCACAGCTCGCCACACTCCCCACAGAGCTAGGGACCTTTCCTCGAACGTTGGCCGTTCGATGGGAAGCAGGAAGGAGACCTCGCTATGAAACGCTATGCGCTAGCCGCGCTTGCGGTGGCCTTTACGGCGCCGCTTGCCATTTCCACCGAAGCCGCCGCGCACGACCGTCGCGGCGACAATCACCGCAACCATCGCGGCGACGATCGCTGGGATCGCAACAACGATTGGGACAACCGCGACGACCGCCGCGACGAACGTCGCGCCTATCGCGAAGGCCGCCGCGACGGTCGCCACGATCGCGATCGCTGGGACGACCGCCGCTACAATGGCTACCACTACAACGGCCGCTGGTATTACGGCCCGCCGCCGGCCCATTGGCGCGACCACGCGCGCTATGATTATCGCGCCTGGCGCCGCGGCGACCGTCTGCCGGCCTATTACCGCGACCATTATCGCCCGGTAGATTATCGCTACTATCGCCTGCGCCCGCCGCCGCGTGGCTACCATTACGTGCGTGACGATCGCGGCGAGCTCTTGCTGGTCGGCATCGCGACCGGCGTGATCTTGGGCATCATCGCCAGCCAATAGTCACGCACTGACGTGATCTCAACAATCGCCCCGATGCTCCCCGGCGTCGGGGCGATTTCATTGCGTTAACGCAGCAGAAACCAAACGCGACGAAGGTGCGCCCTCCAACGAAGGAGGCGCGCAATGATCTCTTTGTGGCTGTTCATGCTGATGCAAGTCTTCATGCCGAGCGCCGACCGCATCGCCTCATACGAAGCCGGGGCCTTCGAAGCGCATCTCCACGCCGGCGTTGAATCCACCCAGCCCTTCGGCGCCATCGGCCACATGGCCCGCTACACCCCGCTCGTCGCCCGCGCGATCTAGGCGCGCTTCACATACACCCAAGCCCGCAAGCCTGACGCCAAAGGCGCTTCCACGCGCGCGTAGTCGCTGACTTCATACGCATCCGCCGCGGCCAGCTCGGCCGGCGTGATCATAAACACCGTGCCCGCAACGCGATCAGCGTCATTGCCCGAGCGCGACACGATCGGATGAAAGCGCTCGCCGCTTTTCGCCAGCACGTTGGGATCGGTGATCTCCACCATATCCCGGCGAAAGCCCACCAACGCGTCCGCGACGCCCTCCAGCACCCGCCCAAACTGCGCCCGCTGCACACTCTCCAGCTGCAGCGTGCCGTAGGAGAACAGGCGCTCGGTGGCGTCGCTCACGTCAAACGCCGAGCTTCTTCTTCAGAATCTCGTTCACAACGCCCGGATTAGCTTTCCCGCCCGTCGCCTTCATCGTTTGACCAACCCACCAACCGAACGCCTTCGGGTTCTTCTTCACGTCTTCGAGCTTGTCGGGATTGCCGGCGATCAGATCATCGATGGCTTTTTCGATCGCGCCCGTATCGGTGACTTGCTTCAAGCCCTCGCGCTCAACGATCGCGGCAGGCTGCTCGCCGGTCTCGACCATTTTCGCGAACACCTCCTTGGCGATCTTGCCGTTGATGGTGCCGTCCTTGATCAGATCGAGCAGCGCGCCCAAATCAGCGGCCTTCACCGGCGAGTCCACCAGCTCCAAGCCCTTCTTGTTGAGCGCGCCCGCGAGTTCTTGCGTCACCCAATTGGCCGCCGCCTTCGCGTCGCGCCCCTTGGCCACCGTCTCGAAATAGGTTGCCGCATCCATGTCGGAAGAAAGCACGCGCGCGTCATAGGCCGAGAGCCCGTACTCGCTCATGAAGCGCTTCTTCTTCGCGTCCGGAAGCTCCGGCAGCGATTTGCGGATGTCCTCGATCCACTTTTCCTCAAGCACCAGCGGCAACAGATCCGGGTCCGGGAAATAGCGATAATCGTGCGCGTCCTCCTTCGAGCGCATCGTCCGCGTCTCGCCGGTGTTCGCATCGAACAGGCGCGTCTCTTGATCAATCACGCCGCCGCTCTCCAGAATCTCAATCTGGCGGCGCGCTTCGTACTCAATCGCCTGCATCATGAAGCGCGTCGAGTTCACATTCTTGATCTCGCAGCGCGTGCCAAAGCCTTCGCCCGGCCGGCGCACCGATACGTTCACGTCCGCACGCATGGAGCCTTCCTCCATGTTGCCGTCGCACGTACCGAGCGCACGTACGATCGCCCGCAGCTTGTTGAAATAGGCCGCCGCCTCTTTCGACGAGCGCATATCCGGCCGTGACACGATTTCCATCAGCGCAACGCCCGAGCGATTGAGATCGACGTAGGTTTCCGTCGGCGACAGATCGTGGATCGACTTGCCCGCGTCCTGCTCCAAATGCAGGCGCTCGATGCGGATCGTCAGCGGCTCTTCGCCGTCCGGCTCCACCTCGATCGCGCCTTCACCAACGATCGGCATGGCGAATTGGCTGATTTGATAGCCTTGCGGCAAATCCGGGTAGAAATAATTCTTCCGGTCGAAGCGGCTGACGCGATGGATCTCGGCATTGAGCCCAAGCCCGGTGCGTATCGCCTGCTCGACGCAGAATTTATTGATCACCGGCAGCATGCCCGGCATCGCCGCGTCCACCAGCGACACGTGCGCGTTCGGATCGCCGCCATAGGCCGCGCTCGCGCCTGAAAACAGCTTCGCGTTCGAGGTCACCTGCGCGTGCACTTCGAGCCCGACAATGATCTCCCATTGGGATTTCTCGCCGGACACAAGCTGGTCGGGACGGGCGGAACGAATATCGAGTGCAGTCATGGGGCTGGATTAGGGGAGCCCGCGCGCGCTTGTCCAGGGTTCCAAGGCGCGGCTCTGCTTTCCAACCGCCATGTGGTGGGCTTTTATGCCGGCGGGCGGGACAAAAGCCGGAGAACACCCCATGCGCGCGCTGATCGTTTCCGGAATGCTGGCCCTGCTTGCGGCCTGCCAAACGCCCGCGCCCACGCCGGAGCCGAGCCCAATGCCGCCGCCCACGCCCTCCGCCGCCTGCGCCGTGCTCGACAGCCGCGACTGGTCGGCCTGGATCAACCGCATGCCCGGCCCGAACGCCACGCCCACGCTGCACGTCACCGGCAAGGTCGACCTGCCCAATCCCGGCTACACCGTCACCGTCCGCGACGGTCCCGCCGATCGCAGCGCTCAGCCCGTGCAGCAGATCATTCTCGAAACCTCACAGCGCAGCGGCATGTTCACCCAAGCGGTGATCACCGCCGACGTGCACTATATCGGCCCCGTCATCGCCCCCAGCTATCGCGCCATCCGTATCATGTGCGGCGGCCGCCAACTCGCCGAGATCACCGACATCCCGGACGTGCACTGAGGCCCACAAAGTAAAAGCCCCGCGCACCGCTGCGCGGGGCTGGCCAAGACAACGGCCAACGAGGTTTCTCTGAAGTCGCAGGTGTTAGAGTAAGAACAATCCAAGTTAGAGTAAGAACAATCCAAGCGCGGCAATGCCAAAGGCAATCGCGGCGAGAATGTATCGTAACGATACGTTCACGATGAAAAACTCCTTCACCTCGCCACAGAGGCTGCAAGCGCAAGGCCACGCTTCGCGCCGCACGAGAATGCGCCCCGGCTTCGCACGGTTTTCGCCTGAGATTTTGGGCTCAGCGTTTGCAGCGAGGTGTCAGGTTTCAGGTGTCAGGTGTCATCAGCACCAGACGCCTGCGGCCGCTTCTGACACCTGACACCTGACACCCGACACCTGACACTCAATGCTTGGCGAAGAGACTTTTCATCCAGACACACGCGCGCTGCTCGCTTATGGCCGCGCGCTCGCCGGCGTAGGCGAAGCGCCCAAAAAGGGCGGCGCCGATCAGGTGCTTGAGCGCCTCTTCGTGCTGGAGCGCACCAGCGATGGCCGTCTGCCCATCCGCACCTTCGGCACGGAACTCGTCGACATCTTCGGCCGCGACATGCGCGAGCACGACTTTCAGCGCTTCTTTCTCGCGCCCGACCTCGCTCTCGTGAACGCGCTGATCAACGCCTGCACAGCGGCCAACGAGCCTGGCATTCTGCGCGTCACAGCCGAGACCGGGTGCGGAAAAGTGCTCGGCGCCGAAATTCTGATCACGCCGCTCAAAGTCGACCACCAACTCGGCCACCGCTTCCTCGGCATGTTCCAAATGCTCGGCGGCGAGAGCTTCCTCGGCGGCCGCCCCATCCAGCGCCTGCGTCTGGGCTCGCTGCACCCGCCAGCCGCCAAGGCGCCGAAGGGCATGCGCTTGGTTGTCGTGAACGACTAAGGCTTTGGCGTTTCCACGATCAGCGCGGCGAGCCTCCGTACGATCGGCAACACGACCAGCACAGCAGGGAACGCAATCACCCAAGAAAGCCCCCACGCCGACATCCAGCGCTCGACAAAGTCCGGCGCCAGCCCGATCGCGCGCAGGGTCGCCACGGCCGAGACGATGAACGTCATAAAGATCGAGAGCAGCAACGGCATCACGACGCCCATGGCTGAAGCGGGCAATTTCCGCCAACCTGGGCGCGTGATCGATGGTTCGTTCATGAGCGCCTAATTGGGCGCTCGCGCTGACGCCCGCAAGTCGACCCCGGCCTGCGCCCGTCTCGCCAGCACATGATCGACCCCCACCAACACAAGCGCGCCCGCCACGAACGCCGCGCACAAGCCCGCCACATTGAGCGCCAGGGCGCCCCAAGACATCGTGCTCGGGTCCATGAAATAATACGCGTAGAAGCCGTCGAGCTGCCCGCGCGCCAGCGCATACACAGTGTAAGCCGTCGGCCACAGCGCACAGAACAACGCCCCGCGCCATGTCAGCCCGCCATGCGGGCGCAACAGCCAAAATAAGGCGAAGAGCGCCGGTACGATCTGATGCACGCCAACATCGGCAACCTTCTGTAGACCCTGCGGATCCCAGCGTGACGCCAGCAAGAGATTGTAGACGATGCACACGAACAAGATCGACGTCACCGCCATCAGCTCAACGCGCGGCGCATTGAGCCCCTCGCGGCTGGCTGGATTCAACGCCGCGCGCGCCATCACCAACGTGACGAACGCGTTCGTCAGGATGGTGAAATACACGAAATAGCGCCACGTCGCCTCAAGCAGCGTCGATCCCTCCGCGCCCATATTCCGCACGATCAGGAAATACTGCAGCCCCAGCGCAGCCGCGCCGATCAGCGCGCCGAGTGCCGCAACACTGCGCGCCGCGCGCACTACACCGCAACCCGGGCGTCTTCGGCCACGCGAACATCCTGCGCAGGCAGCGGCTTCTTGCCCCGCAGCACATCGGCGATCTTCTCCGCGATCATGATCGTCGGCGCATTGGTGTTGCCGCCGACCAGCGTCGGCATCACGCTCGCATCGACGACACGCAGGCCCTCGACGCCGCGCACGCGCAATTGCTCATCCAAAGGCGCCTTGTCGTCCACGCCCATGCGCACGGTGCCGACCGGGTGATAGATCGTCTCGGCGTTATCGCGGATCCAGGCGTCAATCTCGGAATCCGTACGCACGTGCGCGCCTGGCTTGAATTCCGCGCCCCGGTAGAGGTCGAGCGCCGATTGGCTGCAGATCTCGCGCACCATGCGCACGGAGTCGCGCATCGTGCGGCGATCATTCTCTTCCGCCAAATAGCGTGGATCGATCAGCGGCGCGTCGAACGGATTGGTTGAGGCCAACGTCACCGTGCCTCTGCTCTCGGGGCGAAGCTGGCAAGTGTGCACGGTAAAGCCATCGCGATCTGGCTTCACCTTGGCGTGGTCAATCATCACCGCGTTGACGACGTGCAGCTGAATATCGGGGCGATCCAATTCGCCGCGCGTCTTCAAGAACGCGCCAGCGTGCAAATGGTTGGTCCGCCCCGGTCCCTGCTTGGCCAGCAAATATTGCAGACCAATCAGCGGCTGCTTGAGGCCCTTGGTTTTCGAATACATCGAGATGGGCTTGGTCATCTCGTAGATGATGCAGGCGTCCAAATGGTCCTGCAGATTGCGGCCAACGTCCGGCGCGTCCTGCACGACCTCAATGCCCAGCTTCTTCAGCTCATCCGCAGGTCCAATGCCCGAAAGCTGCAACAGATGCGGCGATTGGAACGCGCCGCCGCACACCAAAACTTCGCGCTTGGCGTAAACCTTCTGCGTCGCCTTGCCCGGCCCGCCGGAGAATTCGACGCCAACGGCCGTCTTCTTCTCAAACAGCACGCGCCCCGCGAACGCGTTCGAGATCACTTTCAAATTCGATCGCGAAGCGACGATCGGATTCAAATACGCCGCCGCCGCGCTCCAGCGCTCACCATCGCGAATGGTGAGGTGATAGGGGCCAACGCCTTCTTGCTGATAGCCGTTGAAATCGCGCGTCACCGGATAGCCGGCTTGTTTGCCCGCTTGAATGAACGCCTTGTAGATCGGGTCGCCGGGCGGCCCGCGCGACACCCAAAGCGGCCCACCTTCGCCATTGAAGGAATCGGCGCCGTCTTCGTGATGCTGCGCGCGTTTGAAATACGGCAACACGTCCGCATAACCCCAACCATTGAGGCCCATCTGGCGCCATTGGTCGTAATCGCGCGCGTGGCCGCGAATATAGACCATGCCGTTGATCGCCGACGATCCGCCCCAACCGCGTCCGCGCGGCTGATACAAACGGCGATTGTTCATGAATTGCTGCGGGACGGTCTCGAAGCCCCAATTGCTGGCGCCCTTGGCCTTGATCAGATTGCCGACGCCCGCCGGCATCCGCACCAGCAGCGAATTGTTCTTACCGCCCGCTTCCAACAGCGCGACGCTGACGCTTGGATCCTCGCTCAGCCGGGCGGCCAGCACGCACCCCGCGCTCCCCGCGCCGACGATGACATAATCGAATTTCTGCCCGTCCTCGATCTCGGCCACGTCTCGCTCCCTTCGCACCCTGTCCGGGCGTCGCTCTTGTCTGGTCGACCACGCCTAGCAGATCAAACTCGTTCCGACGAGATGACGCAGGCGTCAAGTTTAATCCTTAAGCCAAACTTTACGCTAAACGCGCTTTCATCAGACCATGTCGAATGCCGCCCCGAAACTTGATTTGGCCGCCGCCGCGCGCCGCCTGACGGCCGCCCAGGTCGGCATCCGCGAGCGCCGCCGTTTCCGCCGCGTCCCGATCGAGGTCAATGGCCGCCTGCTCGACCCGCTCGGGCGCGAGCACGATTGCCGCACCGCCGACATCTCCCCCGGCGACATCCGCATCGCCGCCCCGATCCTCCCCGGCGTGGGCGATCGCGTCGTGCTTTATCTCGACGGCTTTGGCCGCGTCTCCGGTTCGGTCGCCCGCCATTGCGGCGAAGGCGAAGCCGCCGTGATCTTCGATTTCAGCGCCCACAAGCGCGAGAAAATGGCTGAGCAGCTGACGATCGCTATGAACAAGCAATTGTTTGGCGACGCGTTGAGCGAGGAGCCGGCGAAAACCATTGGTGCGGGCCGCCCCGACCACATGACGCGCATCGAGTTCGAGGACGGCCAAACCTGCATGGGCGAAATCCTCGATTTCTCCCTGGCCGGCGTCACTGTCCGCGCGGGCCGCGCCCCGCCTTTGATCGGCGCCTGGGTGCGCATCGGCTCGATTCACGGCCGCGTCGCCCGGCTGATCGAGGGCGGCTTCGCCGTCGACTTCGAACCGCGTCCGCCGAAAGGCGCTTAACCTTTCGCTCACTAACCGGCACGCGGGTTGCACCCCCTGTTTCGTCGGCGCCGCCTTACCGCGCGCCGTTTCGAAACGGAGCAGTGCCGTGTCCGAGGTCGCCACGCCGATCCGCGTTGTCGCCACCAGCCAATGGTGGGTGCAGGTGCGCGGGCAAGCCTATGGTCCCTACACCATGGCGCAACTCTCCGACTTCGTCGCCGAAGGCCGCGTGCGCCCCGCCACCAAAGTCTCCGACGCCCCCGACGGTCCTTGGATCGAGGCGCGCCGCGTCGTCGGCCTGATGGCCCAACCGCGCCAGAACGCCGCCAATGAAAATGCCGAAGGCGCCAACGTCTTCGTGCACGTCGAAATCTTCTCCGGCTCGTGGGACGGCTTCATGGCCGCGCTCACCAGCATGGGCCACATCTGCGAACTCTCGCCGGGCCTCTGGATTCTGCGCACCCGCTTCTCGGTTGGCGTGATCCGCAACACGCTGTCGCAAACCTTGGAGCGCGGCGACCGCTTCGTCGTCATCGACGCCACCCGCGACCGCCTCGCCTGGTTCAATCTCGGCCCGGAAACCGACGTGAAGATCAACAAAGTCTGGAACGGCCCCCTGCCGGAAGCAAAGCGCTAATCACTAATCCTCCCCCGCATGCGGGGGAGGTGGCGAGCGAAGCGAGCCGGAGGGGGTAGGTCCGTCAGCCGCTTGCGCGCGCCCGCGCCCCCTCAGTCGCTTACGCGACAGCCCCGTAAACGGGTGAGCAGTTAAACCTCAAACCGGCTCTTCTTCATATCGCGCTGATAGCGCTTCCAATTCTCCACGTAATGATGCGCCGAACCTTCGATCACTTGGCGCTGCACGTCTTCCAGCTTGCGCGCCACGCGCGCCGGCGCGCCGGTGATCAGCGCGCCTTCCTCGAACGTCTTACGCTCCGTCACCAGCGCATGCGCGCCCACCAAGCAAAACGACGGGATCAATGCGTGGTTCAGCACCGTCGCCTTGATGCCGATCAGCGAATTGTCGCCAATCGTGCAGCCATGCAACATCACTTGGTGGCCGATCGTGACGTTCTTACCGATCGTCAGCGGCGCGCCCATATCGGTGTGCAACACGCTGCCGTCCTGCACGTTTGAATTTTCGCCGACGAGAATCGGTTCGTTATCGCCGCGTAAAACCGCGCCGAACCAGACCGAGGCGTTGCGCTTCAGAATGATCTTGCCCACCAGAACGGCGCCCGGCGCCACCCAGAAGGCATCCTCGTCTTCAACTTCCAGATCCGCATCGGCCAAAGCGTAGATCGCCATCGATATGCTCCTTGTGCGCCACGCCTCGTCGCTTGTGCGAAATGTTTGTGACGCCGTTCGAACGCAATACGTCGTTAACCGGATCAGCGTCTCCTGAGAACATCACGATTTGGAATTTTCCAAATTGTCCGGTCTCCTGGATGCGGCAGCATCCTAACGTGGGGGAGAGCGTGGGCGCGAAGCGCAGGAAGCACACCAGCTCAGCACCGCCGCCCGGCGCACGATTCTTCGACTCCCCAAATTCGGCCATCGATACCGCCGACATCTTCTTCGACTCCCCAGCCGCAGGCCAAAAGCCTGCGGCTTTTTCGTCCATCTCCAGGAAGGAGACCTCTATGGCGAAGCGTCCAGCGAAGCGTCGACACGCACAAGGCGTGCTCAACGTTGAAGAATTTCAGCGTGACGATCGACGTACAAGGAATCTGAAAGTGCTCGACGGCGGCTGGCAAGGCCAGGACGCCCCATCACAAGGCGCTGGCGCACGCGATCAAAGCTTCATCAAGAACGTCCGGCCGAAATCCAAAGGCCAAACCGCTTTGATGGAAGCCATCGACACGCACGCCCTCGTCCTCGCACTGGGCCCCGCCGGCACCGGCAAAACCTATCTCGCTATCACCAAAGCCGTCGAAGCGCTCGAAAGCGGTAAAGTCGGTCGCATCGTTCTCTCGCGCCCCGCCGTCGAAGCCGGTGAATCACTCGGCTTCTTGCCCGGTGCGATGGAAGATAAACTCGCGCCTTACCTCCGCCCGCTCTACGACGCCCTGCAAGATCGACTCTCGCCGAAGCGCCTCAAAGCCCTGATGGCGGAAGGCCTGATCGAAATCGCGCCTGTTGGCTTCATGCGCGGCCGCACGCTCAACAACGCCTTCGTCGTCATCGACGAAGCGCAAAACTGCACCTACGGCCAAATCAAAATGCTGCTGACGCGCCTCGGTTGGAATTCCACCATGGTCGTCACCGGCGACCCCGCGCAAACCGATCTTCTACCCGATCTTTCCGGCCTGCACGCCGTCGCCGACAAGCTCGAGGGCGTGAAAAACATCGCCGTCTGCCGCCTCGGCGACGCCGACATCGTCCGCCACCCGCTGGTCGCCTCCATGTTGGGTGTCTTGTAACGCGCGTCTCCGCGCCGCTTCCTCAAGCTAGCGCGTTGTCACTGTGTTGGATGATACGAATTGAACTCAAAAGCCCCGGCGTCGCCGGGGCTTTTTCTTATTCCTCGTCCTCGAGATCGATATCCAAGATCGACATCGTGAGGAAATAGCCTTCATCCTCATCCGCCGAGAGCGTGCCAATGAATTCCTCACCGACATACACTTCAGCTGAATCCGTTTTCCGCGGCCGTGCGCGCACTTGCAGATCGGCCGACTTCAGCTTTTCGCGCAATACGCCCTGCAGACGCGCGCGTTCGGAATCATCGATCGGCGCATTCTTCTTGGCGCCCGCCGCACGCGGCAACGCCAAGCTGATCGAGTACGAGGTTTCGCCCTCGTCCGTATCCTTGATCAATTCGGCCACCACGGCGCCAGCGATCAAGACATCGCCTTCATCGCCGCCGCGCGCTTTCACCGACGCCGTCGGCGAACCTAGAACTCTGCTCAAATAGGCGCCGAGGCGCGTCACTTCCGCCTGGTTCACGACCGGCTCCTAATTTTGGAAGCCGGGAAACTCGGCTCTCGGGCGCGGAAGGTCAAGCGCCGGAAGCGGCGAAATTAGTCGAAATCCCAATGCGTGGCTTGGCGGCGCAGGTGGCGGCCAAACAAGAAACACGCAATGCCGATCGTGCCAAACCCGCCCATCACGGCCAGGTAATCCCACATGCCGTCATGGATCGCGCCCATCAGCGTGAACGGTGTGTAGAGCGTGATCAATCCAAGCGCGACCGCCACAGCGACACCCGTCTTGATGAACACGTCGCCAAAGAAGAAATTGCGATCAATCTCACCGCGCGGGCGACGTTCCGGTCTCGAAGCGGATGCTTTGCGTTTGGCCATGCCGCCACGCTAGCGGGATTCGGAGCGTTCCGTTTCCGCAACATCGGGCGCACGCGCCACGACCATCGCCATCCCCTGGCCACGCGGCAGTCCGCTCAACACGCCTTCGAAACCATCACCCGAAGCGCGCCCCTCGAAACGCACCACAGTGTGGCGCCCACTCACCCGTGCCGGCGTGCCCGTCAGCATCAGCGTGTCGCCTTTCACGCGACCTTCCCAGGCGAGATCATATTCCATGAAGCCGGCGCAGCGCGGGCATGGATCGACGACGCCCGGCCCACGCAAGACGCCAGCTTCATCCTGCCTCAACTCCGCGCGGAAATAGCCATCGCTCACGCGCGGCTCTTCCACTTCGCGCCCAATCCAGACGCCGCTCAGATCCTGCTCTTGCTGCGCGTAGCTTGGCGCTGCGAAAGCGCTGACCGCCGCTACAACCAACGCCGCGAGCGTCCTACGCATCACGCCCACCATTTCGCCGGCTTCGCCCGGAAGTTCGCCGCCTTCTCCAGCGCCGCACTCACAGCGAATACGCTCTCTTCATCGAGCGCCTTGCCGATCACTTGCAAGCCCAGCGGCAAACCATTCGCATCGGTCGCGGCCGGCAGCGCCAAGCCCGGCAGACCCGCCAAGTTCGCGGTCACCGTGAAGATGTCGTTCAAATACATCGCCACGGGATCAGCGCTCTTCTCACCGAGCGCAAACGCCGCTGACGGCGTCGCCGGCGTCAGGATCGCATCGACGCTCTCGAACGCATCGCGGAAATCCTGCGCAATGCGCTGACGCACCTTCTGTGCGCGCAGATAATAGGCATCGTAATAGCCAGCGCTCAGCACGTACGTGCCGATCAGAATGCGGCGCTGCACTTCCTTGCCGAAGCCCGAGGCGCGCGTCTGCTCGTAAGTGGACACAAGGTCTTTGCCCGCAACGCGCGCGCCGTAACGCATGCCGTCATAGCGCGCGAGGTTCGACGAGGCTTCGGCCGGCGCCACGATATAATAGGTCGGCAGCGCATACTTGGTGTGCTTCAGCGAAATCGGCTTGATCGTCGCGCCTGCGTCTTTCGCCCATTCGATGCCTTGCTGCCACAGCGCTTCGATCTCTGGCGGCATGCCGTCGACGCGATATTCTTCCGGCACGCCAATCGTCATGCCCTTAATCGAACGCTGGCACGCGGCGCGGAAATTCGGCGTCTCCACTGGCAGCGAGGTCGAATCCTTTGGATCGTGCCCCGCCATCGATTGGAGTAGGATCGCACTATCCTCGACTGTCTTCGCAATCGGCCCCGCTTGATCGAGCGACGATGCAAACGCGACAATGCCCCAGCGCGAGCAACGCCCATAGGTCGGCTTAATCCCTACCGTGCCCGTGAACGCCGCCGGTTGGCGGATCGACCCCCCCGTATCGGTCGCCGTCGCGCCCAAGCACAAATCCGCGCTCACGGCCGCCGCCGAACCGCCCGACGAACCACCCGGCGTTAGCTTCGCGTCTTCATTGCCGCGCCGCCATGGGCTCACCACCGCCCCAAACTTCGACGTCTCGTTCGACGAGCCCATCGCGAACTCGTCCATGTTGAGCTTGCCCAACATCAGCGCGCCGTCGCGGAAGAGATTTTCCGTCACCGTCGATTCATAGGTCGGCGTGAATTCACCAAGCACGCCGGAGCACGCCGTCGTCCGCACGCCCTCGGTGCAGAACAAATCCTTGATGCCCAACGGCGCGCCCTCAAGCGGCCCGGCCTTGCCGGCCGCACGCTTCGCATCGGACTCTTTCGCCCTCGCGCGCGCCAAATCCGGCGTCGTCACCACATACGCATTCAAATGCGGATTGGCCTTATCGATCGCGCCAATGAAGGCCTCGGTCAGCTCGACGGAGGAGAATTGCTTCTTCTCCATGCCATCAAGCGCCGCGGCCAAAGTGAGGGAGGTCAGGTCAGTCATTCAATCACACACAAAACTTAGAGCGACTTCGCATAGAACGCCGTCCAGGCGCTCGGTGGATAATCGAGCACGGGCTCGCACGTTTGAAATCCACCGCGCTCATAGACGCGCTTGGCCGCATCAAAATTAGAACCGGTTTCCAGCACCACGCGCGACAGACCTTCCTGTCGCGCCAAATCTTCGATCCGCGCCAGGATCGCACCGCCAACGCCCAAGCCGCGCGCCTCCGGCTTCACGAACATACGCTTCACTTCGCCGACGCCATCAT
This sequence comes from Vitreimonas sp., assembly GCF_036392335.1. Lineage (NCBI taxonomy): Bacteria > Pseudomonadati > Pseudomonadota > Alphaproteobacteria > Hyphomonadales > Hyphomonadaceae > Vitreimonas > Vitreimonas sp. The sequence continues at coordinate 9,020 of NZ_DASVYD010000059.1, read as the reverse complement.
GCCGGCGCAACGCGCCCATGCCCAAGGTCGCGCCGCCCGCATCGCGCGCCACGAACAAAGTCGTATCCGGCTGCGCCATCTGCTCGACCGTCATATGATGACGATACTCAGCCGGCGTCAGCTCATACGTGAATGCATTCAGCGCCTGCACCAGCGCCCGCACGTCGTCCGAGAGCGGCGTTTCGGTGGCGATGGTGAAGCTCACTCCACCACCTTCGGCACCACGAAGAAGCCGTCTTCCGACTTCGGCGCATTCTTCAGCACGCGCTCAGGCTCATTGCCGGCCGTCACCACATCCTCGCGCATCGGCAGGCTCAGGCCCTCGACCGCGCTCGTCATCGGCTCGACGCCCTCGACATCGACCTCGTTGAGCTGCTCGATCCAGGCCATGATGCCGTTGAGCTCCGCCGCCATCGGCGCGACGCGATCCTCAGGCAGCGCCAACCGCGCCAGCTTGGCGACCTTACGGACTGTTTTTTCATCGATAGACATGGGTGTGGGGGATTAAGGCAATAAGGCAATAAGGCAATAGGGACGACCACAACCGCCTATTGCCCTACTGCCCCACTGCCTTATTGCCTTGCTTCGTGCCCCTTCTCGACCTCCCCGCCTTTGCCGCCGCCTTACCGCCACGCGCGGCTGTCATGGGGCTGGACCCTGGCGAGAAGCGCATCGGCGTGGCCGTCAGCGACACCACGCTCCTGATCGCCTCGTCACTCGACACCATCGCCCGCACGAAATTCTCCGCCGACGCGGACGCCATCCTCAAACTCTATGACGCCCGCCAATGCGCCGGCTTCGTCATCGGGCTCCCTCTGAACATGGACGGCACGAGCGGCCCCTCGGCCCAAGCCGCCCGCGCCTTCGCCCGCAACATGCTGGCTAAACGCGACGTCCCGCTCCTGCTCTGGGACGAGCGCCTCTCCACCGCCGCCGTCACCCGCACCCTCATCGAAGGCGACGCCTCGCGCCGGCGCCGCGGCGAAGTCGTCGACAAAATGGCTGCCGCCTACATGCTCCAAGGCGCACTCGACGCGATGCAGGAGCGCCGCGCGTGAGCGATGTCTTCGGCGCGCTTGTCCCGACCTTCATACTCATCGCGCTCGGCTGGGCCGTGCGCGCGGGGCGCATCGCCACGTCCGAACAATTCGGCATGGTCAATCGCTTTGGCTATTTCGTGCTCTATCCCGCGTTTCTATTCACGCTGATCTCGGGTGCGGACTTCTCCAGCGGCGACACGCTGCCCTTTCTTGGCGGCGTGCTGGGCGGCTTTCTCGCGCTCGCCGCACTGGCGCTGGGCTTGCGCCTCCTCTTTCGCGGCGACGGCCCGGCTTACACGAGCGTCTTTCAAGGCAGCCTGCGCTGGAATGGCTTTGCGCTGCTGGCCGCCGCCCCCGCGCTCTACGGCCCGGAAGGCCCCGAATTGATCGGCCTCGCCTTCGGCCCGCTTGTGCTCATCCTCAACATTATTTGCGTCGCCGTACTGGCGCGCTGGGGCGCGGCGCGCGCGACGTCGATGCGCGCCGTGCTCGATCAGATCATCGCCAATCCTTTGATCATCGCCTGCGCCGTGGGTCTCGTCACGAATTTCGCCGGCATCCGCGATCTGAGTTACGCCAGCGATGCGCTGAGCTTGCTTGGGCAGGCGGCGATGCCGATCGCGCTGATGTGCGTCGGCGCCGGCCTTGATTTTGGCGCGCTGCGCGCTTCGGCCGCCAAAGTCGCCACCGCCTGCGGCATGCGGCTTTTCCTCGCGCCAAGCCTAGTGTGGGCCGCGTGCATGCTCACGGGCGCGAGCCCCCTCGCCACCGCCGTCGCGGTCGGCATCGGCTCAACGCCGACAGCCGCCGCCGGCTACACGCTCGCGCGCGAAATGGGCGGCGACGCCCAACTCATGGCCGCCATCATCACCGCCACCACGATCGTCTCGTTCATCACCATGCCCATAGCGATCGGTCTAGCGATGCCGTGAGTTTCATCCTCCCCGCTTCGCGGGGAGGTGCTGAGCGCAGCGAAGCGGAGGGGCGCGTCGCGCCTACTCCCCAAACGGCGCCACCGGCGCGGACCGCCCCACCACCATGCTCGCATCCTCTTCGAACCCCGGATGGTTGGTCGGATCGACCACGTAGGTCGTCGCCTGCGCACTCGGCTCCAGCGGCGCGCGCGGCGTATTATCCACAGCCTGCGCCTTACCTGCGCCCAGGCCAGCCACCACAGCCGCCAAAGCCAGCCCCACCGGCCGCAATGGCATCGCTTCACCGCGATTTTGGTGCGATTTGCTCATCACACGCTTCCTTCTCTCAGCCCTAAACCCTGCCCGGTCTCGAAATGAGAACAAAACGGATACAAGCCGGAGTCGAAGGCGGCAATAGGGCTGAAACGAAAATGTTTGTCATGGCTTCGCCACGCTTGCTCCGAGTCCGCCACACGGCTTAACAAGCGCGCATGGCTCAGCGACCGACTGGCGTGAAAACATCCGAAGCAAGCGCAAGCCCCGCCCGTTTCCGCTCTAAGCATCTATTGGCGATCGGCGACCTCAATCGTTTCGAAGCCGAACAACTCCTCGACCGCGCGCAAACATTCGAGCCGTTGCTCGAACAGAAGATCAAAAAGCTCGACACGCTGCGCGGGCGCACGTTGATCAATCTCTTCTTCGAAAATTCCACGCGCACGCAAAGCTCGTTCGAACTCGCCGGCAAGCGCATGGGCGCTGACGTCGTGAACATGAGCGTGAAAAGCTCAAGCGTCGCCAAGGGCGAAACGCTAATCGACACGGCCGCTACACTGAACGCGATGCGCCCCGATCTGCTGGTCGTGCGTCACGGCTCTTCGGGCGCCGCCGCTCTGCTCGCACGCAAAGTCGATTGCGCCGTCATCAATGCCGGAGACGGCAAGCACGAGCACCCCACGCAAGCTCTGCTCGACGCTTTCACCATTCGCCAACGCCTCGGCAAGATCGAAGGCTTGAACATCGCCATTTGCGGCGACGTGCTGCACAGCCGCGTCGCGCGCTCCAACGTGGCGCTGCTTAACATTCTCGGCGCCAATGTCCGCCTCGTCGGCCCGCCCACGCTGATGCCGCCCGGCGCCGAACGCTGGGGCGCCACCGTGCATCACGACATGCGCGCCGGAATTAAAGACGCCGACGTCGTCATGATGCTGCGCGTCCAGCGCGAGCGCATGGATGGCGGCTTCTTCCCCAGCGCGCGGGAATTCTTCTGGTTCTACGGCTTGGACGAAGACAAACTCAAATTCGCCAAGCCCGGCGCACTCGTCATGCACCCGGGCCCCATGAATCGCGGCGTCGAAATCGATTCCATCGTCGCCGACAATTCCGCCGTCTCGCTCATCGAAACCCAGGTGCGCATGGGCGTGGCCGTGCGCATGGCCATTCTCGAAGCTTTGGCCGAACCCGGCTCCAATCAGGAGACGCGCTGATGTGGATGTTCCTGCTCTGGTGGGCGGTCGATGATCACCTCGCCGCCGCCCTCAACGCCCCCGGCCTTGGCACGCTGCCGATTTGGGTGCCCTTCATCATCGCCATCGCGTTTTCGACAACTCTCAACGTGGCGATGAAGAAATCGTGACGATCAAACCTACCCTCATCAAGAACGCCCGCTTGATCGACCCCGCCAAGAGCAAGGTCGAAGACGGCGCCATTCTCTTCGCCGATACGATCCTCGACGTCGGCAATGTCTCCGGCGCTCCCGACGGCGCCACGATCATCGACGCCGACGGCGCACACATCGCACCCGGCCTCATCGATATGCGCGTCACCATCGGCGAGCCGGGCGCCGAGCACAAAGAGACGTTCAAATCCGCCGGCCGCGCCGCAGCCGCGGGCGGCGTCACCACCATGGTGATGACGCCCAACACCAATCCCGTGATCGACGATCAAAGCTTGGTCGATTTCGTGCTCCGCCGCGGCGTCGATCGCTCGGGCGGCGTCCACATCCTGCCCGCCGCCGCGCTCACCAAGCATCTCGACGGCGACCTCATGACCGAGATCGGCCTCATGGCCGAAGCCGGCGCTGTCCTCTTCTCCAATGGCGACAAGCCCGTCGTCTCCAGCCGCGTGCTGCGCCGCGCGCTCTCCTACGCCACCGCGTTCGACGCCCTCGTCGCCAATCGCCCCGAAGATCAATATCTCGCCGAAGGCGGCGTCATGCATGCGGGCGAACTCGCCGCGCGCTTGGGGCTTCCCGGGATTCCCGACGCCGCCGAAAGCATCATGGCCGAGCGCGATCTCACACTCGCGGAAATCACCGGCGGCCGCTTGCTGCTCGATATGATCTCCGCCGCGCGCACGCTGCCCGCGCTGAAGCGCGCCAAGGACAAGGGCGTAAAGGCCACAGCCTCCGTCAACGTCCACCATCTCGTGCTCAACGAAAACGACGTCGACGGCTATCGCTCCTTCGCCAAACTCAGCCCCCCACTGCGCAGCGAAGACGACCGCAAAGCGCTCGTCGAAGCGATCAGCTCTGGCCTCATCGATGTGATCGTCTCCGGCCACAACCCGCAGCCCGCCGAAGAGAAGCGTCTGCCGTACGAAGAAGCCGCCTTCGGCGCCGTGGGCCTCGAAACACTGCTCGCCGGCGCGCTCACGCTGCACCACAAGGGCGACGCCTCGCTCAACACCATCATTCGCGCGATGACGCTCCGCCCCGCCGAAGTCCTCAAACTGCCGCAAGGTCGCCTCGCCAAAGGCGCGCCCGCCGATCTCATCCTCATCGACATCGGCGCGCCCTACAAACTCGACGCCGACCATCTCCGCTCCAAATCGAAGAACTCGCCCTTCGACGAAAAGCTGCTGCAGGGCGTCGTCAAAACGACATTCATCGGCGGCAAGCCGGTGTTCACCACTTAAGGAGGCCAACATGCGCGTATTGGTATTGAGCGCTTTGATGCTCGGTTTGGCCGCCTGCGCCTCGTCTCCGCCGGTCGGTCCTGGCGATCCGGGCCCAAATGGCACGCCGCCGCCGATCCCCGTTGATGGTCCGATCGCCTATCGCTGCGCCGACGGCACCCAGCTCATGGTCGATGTCGAAACCAACAGCGCCCGCGTCGCCATCATCGGCGGGCCGGCGATGGTGTTGCCGCGCGCCGGCGACGGCTATTATTCCAACGGCCGCTATGGCTTTCGCGGCGGCGGCGCGCACGGCCAATGGGAAGTCGGCCGCGCCGCGCCCGTCAGCTGCACAGGCTCTTAACCCTCTCCGCCCCGTCGCGTTGGCTTAACGGCGCGCGCCTTGCATTGACTTGCGCGCCGCCGCCATGCCTAGGTCCGCGCGGGCTTGATCCGGGAGGGGATTAAAGATGCTGGATCGCATCAAGCGTTCTTTCAACGGTCTGCGGAGTCTTGTCCGCAGCCTGCGGCCTCTGCCGACCGATTTCGAGCGCTTCCAGCTACTCGTCTTCACATCCACCATGACCCCGATCGACCGCCACGTCGCTCTCTACATGGCCACGCGAAAGGATGCGATTTTCGCGGTCAGCTACGCGCATTGGCGCACCAAACGCATCAACAAGATTCTTGAACTCTACGGCATGGATTGGTTCAAGGGTAAGCGCGTGCTCGAGTTGGGCTCCGCGCTCTCCGACATCGGCGCCTTCTTCGCCGATCTCGGCGCCGAAGTGATCTGCCTCGAAGGCCGCCAGGAAACCGTGAATTTCGCGCGGCTAAAGCACCGCAATGTGCCGCGCCTCCAAATCGAACAATGCGATCTTGAAGGCGATTTCTCGCATTACGGGAAATTCGATCTGATTATCCATTTCGGCCTGCTCTATCACATTAAGAATGTGGACGAGCACATGGCGCGCTGCTTTGCCATGACCGACAGCATGATCATGGAAACCGTGGTTTGCGACTCCCAGGATCCGCACAAGATGTTGCTGGTGCCGGAACCAAAGGCCGTGCTCGAACAATCGCTGCACGGCATGGGCTCGCGCCCATCGCCCTTCTATGTTGAACGCCTCGGGACGGAAGCCGGCTTCAAATTCGACCGGCACTTCACCGCCGATCTCAATTTCGAAGATCGGTTCATTTACGATTGGCCGCATCAGAACGACGACAGCCACGGCGATTGGCAGAAGCGCCGCTTCTGGCGCTTCGATCGCGCCTAGCGGCTCGGGCCGAGCAGGAAGGTGTTCACGGCCGCGACATCCACCTCGCGCCCGAGCTTCTTGTCGACCACCCGCGTCAGCCCTTCCACGAGGCGCTGCCGCTCTTCGTACTCCGCGCTCGTCAGCACGCTTAGACTGTGCATCGCATCGATGTGCGTTCGCACGGTCTCCTCATCCAGCGCGCCATTGGCGCCGACGGCGGTGATATAGCGCCCCAAGGATCGCGCCGCCGCGCCGAGCGCCTCGTCGCGCGCTTCGTTGGCGACACTCTCGGTTTCCTTCACCGCGCTATAGATCTGACGCAGCATCCGCCGATCGCGCGACGAAAGCCCCACCATGCACTCGCTGATCTTCTGCACGCATTTGCGCACGACGACGCGATGCGCTTCGTTCTCCCACGGCGGCGCACCTGGCATGTCGTCAATCGGATCCATGAACCGACGCATCGGCCCATTGTAGTCCTCCGGCAGCCGACGCCGACGGCAAGGGCCGACATAGACAGCACTATCCACGAACTCACGCTTCAGCTTCAGTACGGCCACAACGCGCTCGATCACGGCCTCGCCAGTGAACGGCCGCACCAGCATCTCGTCAGCACCCGCTTGCATGGCCGCTGTGAGAAAACCCTTTGTCGCCGTGTTCGTCATGACGATGATCGGCAGGTCGCGCGGCACCTTCTTGTAGCCGTTACGCACCAGGCGCGTGAAATCCAGGCCAGACAAGTCCGGCAAACGCGACGTGGTGATCACAACGTCGGGAAAGAAATCCGAGGTATGCGTGAGCAATTCATGCCCACTACGCGCATACGTGATGTGCTCCACGCCGGCGCCGCGCAGCACATCCGCTAGCAAGCGCAACACACTCGGCGCAGCGTCAGCAAGAATGACGCGCAGGTTCTTCTGCGATCTCAGCATCCACCAAATCCTCGGATCGTCCGGTACCACAAACGCATTGCGAATTGGTTGTAACGCGCCCTTCGGAGATCGAATTCGTGGTTAAACGCACGCTAACAGCGTGCGCCTCTGCGAGATAAGCGTCGCTCTATTCAACCCCTTTCGGACCGCCGGCTTCCAGCCGGCATCTTGGAAAACCCAAGAACGTTAGAGGCTTGCCCAGATAGGGCGGGACGCAGCCGGGTGCACGACAAGCGCATCTATTCAACCGGTCCGCGCCCAGCCGCACACTGCCGCGCATGAAACACGTCCCCACCCTCATCAGCCGACAGGAGCTAGACCGCCACCAGGCGGCGCTCGTCGGCTGGATCGTGTGGGCGCTGATGTTGATCTTCAAACTCGGCGCGAATGCGCGCCGCAGCAAACGCGTGCACAACGCCATTCGTCACTGCGAACGCTTCGTGCACGCCTATCTCATCTGCACCATTCTCGCGCGCCTGCGCGTCGGCGCGCGCCGGCCGCGCAACACCGCGCCAGGGATCCGCGCCAACACACCCAATCTGCGTCTGCTCGCGCAATCGCTGCGCTTGCGCGCCGGCACCTTCCTGCAACGCATCCTGCATGTGCTCGAGCTCTTCTCGAAACCCGAGAAGGCGCTCGCCCGCCTTGCGCGCAAGCTGCGCGGCCAGCGCTTCAATCTCGTGATTGCCGCGCCCATCGCCGACGCCATCGTCAGCGCAGCCCCCTGCGCCATCATTCCCGCCGACAGCTCCTAACCCGCAGCGCCGGCCGCAGGCCGGCGACTGCGCCGCCCCAAACCGTGTGAAGCCCCGCTTCACGCGGCCCAACGTGCTGGCCGCTTTCCGCACGCCCCAGAGAACGTTGGCCTCAGCAATACGCCCCGAGTTCAGCGACGAACCGACAAAGTCGCCTCTCCACAGGCGCGATCCGGCCTGTTAGAGACGTTCCGGTGCTGGTGTTCTCATTCCTTCTCGCCGCCGTGGGCGGCTATCTCCTCGGCTCGATTCCGTTCGGGCTTGTGCTGACCCGCGCGGCAGGCCTCGGCGACATCCGCAATGTCGGCTCCGGCAATATCGGCGCGACCAACGTGCTGCGCACTGGCCGCAAGGATATCGCTCTCGCCACGCTGCTGCTCGACGCCGGCAAGGCCGCCATCGCCCTGCTGCTCGCGCGCTGGTTCGCCGGCATGGCCGGCATCACCGACGAACCGCAAATGCAGATCGGCCTCATCGCCGGCGGCGCGGCCTTCATCGGCCACTGCTTTCCAATCTGGCTTAATTTCAAAGGCGGCAAGGGCGTCGCCACCTTCTTCGGCGTGCTCTTTGCCGGCATTTGGCCCTTGGGAATCGTCGCGGGCGTCACTTGGCTCGCCGTCGCCACCATCTTCCGCTATTCCTCGCTCGCCGCCCTCTGCGCCGCCGCCATCGCGCCAATCATGTCGTTGATCGCCGGCTATCAATGGTGGGAAACCCTCTTCGCCTTCGTGCTCGCCGCGCTCATCTTCTGGCGCCACAGCGCCAACATCGCCCGCTTGCGCGCCGGCACGGAGCCAAAGATCGGTGCGAAGAAGGACGACCCGGTCACCGCCGAGGCGGCGTCGCCCGCGCCGCCAGCCGAGCCCAGCGCGGAATGAACCGCACGCTGTCGCGCCCGGAGCGGATCGCTTGGGCGCGGCTCGCGCGCACACAACGCGTCGGCGCACTCACCTTCCATCGCCTGCTTGCGCGCTTCAAAACCGCAAACGCCGCCCTCGACGCGCTGCCGCGCATCTCCGATCTCACCCCGCCAACCGCTGATGCGGTCGAACGCGAGATTGACGGCGTCGAAGCTCTCAACGCACGCCTTGTCGCTTCTTGTGAACCTGATTACCCGCCATTGCTCGCCCAACTCGACGCCCCGCCGCCGCTGCTTGCCCTGCGCGGCGACGCCGCTTGGCTGAAGAAGCCAAGCGTCGCGCTCGTCGGTTCACGCGAAGGCTCCGCC
>NZ_DASVYD010000058.1:0-93243 GCF_036392335.1 Vitreimonas sp. | reverse complement strand
GGGATGATGACGGGATCGGACATGGCGCGTTTCCTCGGGGGTGTTCTGGTGCGGCGGCGATTGTCGCGATGCGGCGGTGCGTTTCAAGCGCATACCCGGCCCTGGCGCACAGCGTTTACCGATTTCGGCGGGGATGAAGGGTGCAATCCTGACTACGTATGGGATATCGTTCTCGTCACGCGAAAGTGCGGGTTGGAGGCCCACATGATCCCCTCGCCAAGAGTGGCGGCGACCCTGGCGCTTGTTGTCGTGGGTTTGCCTGTATTCCTGCTGGCGGGAGTTGTGGCGGGCGCATTCAATATGCCTTGGCTTGCCGTCGCGGTTTGGCTTGCGCTCGGCGTGGCGTTTGCGTTGATTGGCGCTTTGCCGCGCCGTTGGCCCGAAGGCATCTTTGATGACGCCGATGTCGAATAGCCGACGCATTCGCGGAGCTAGTGGCTCGGCTCAGGCGCCGGCGTTGCGGATGTGGGGGGGGAGCGCGGCGAGGGCGGGGGCGAGTTGGGCTTCGAGGCCTTTGAGGTGCGGGGCGAAGCGCCGCCAGGCGCCGAGCGAGCTCTTATAGAGCGGTTGGCGCACTTGTTCGGAGCTGGCGGTGTTCACGGCGCGCTGGGTTTCGTGGAAATTGAGGCAAGCGGGCTCGAATTGCAGACCGCAATAGTCGAGCAGGCGCCGCGTTTGCCGCTCTTGGTCGAGCACCATGTCCTCGTAATCGACGCGCAGCACGTGGCCGGGCAGCACGCTGTTCCAGTGCTGCATCAGGCGTTCGTATTGCAGATAGAAGCGGCCGAGTTCGTCGAGGTCGTAGGAATAAGTTTGGCCTTGCGCGAACATCTGCTTGAAGCTGCCGAAGCAGGAATCGAGCGGGTGGCGGCGCGCGTCGATGATTTTTGCTTTTGGTAGGATGAGCGCGATGAGGCCGATCGAGCCGAAATTTTGCGGCGTCTTGTCGATGAAATAGGGGCGGTCGCCGCGATGGCGCTCGGCGCGCTTGATGTAGGTCTCGCCCATTTCGCGGAAATCGTCGGCGGTGAAGTCGCGCAGAATTTCCGGATAGGAGATGCCGGCATTGGTCATTTCGCTCAGCATGCGGCCGAGGATGGAGAGTTCGCCGCCGCCGCCGACGAGCGAATGGCTGGCGAGAATTTGCTCGACCAAGGTGGAGCCGGAGCGCGGCATGCCGACGATGAAAATCGGCGCGGGATCGGCGCAGCCTTGGCCTTTGCGCGCGGCGATGAAATCGCGCGTGAACACGCTGGCGACGCGTTGCGACATGGATTCGACGCTGGCGAATTCATAGCGCAGGCTGGCGCGATGTTGGGCCGCGCCTTGCGCATAAGATGCGAAGGCGGCGTCGTATTGTTTGGAATCCTCGTAGGCCTTGCCCAGCGCATAGAGCGTGTTGGCGCGCGCCGATGGGCTGGCGGTGGAATCGTCCAACAAGGCGCGCATCGCCGCGACATCGGCTTCGGTGAAGCGATAGGTTTTCATATTCGCGAGGTTCCACCAGGCCTCGCCGGCTTGGGGGTAGAGTTCGACGCAGCGGCGGAAGCAGGCGATGGCTTCGTCCGCGCGGCCGAGTGTCTTCATCACCGTGCCAAGGCCGAGCAGGCTCATGCCGTCGTCGGGGCGCAATTGCAGTGCGGCGCGATAGGCGCGCTCGGCGCCTTCCATTTCGTCGGCGATGACGAAGGCGTGCGCGAGTTTGGCGTGCGCGGTCGGGTTCTGCGGCGTCAGTGAAACGACGCGCGCGAAAGCTTGCACCGCGTCCTCGACGCGCTCGGCTTCGGCGAGTGCGACGCCGAACGCATCCCAGGCCGCGGGATAATTGGGGGCGATGGTGATGGCTTCGCGACCGGCGGCGAGCGCTTCATTGCGATGGCCAAGGGCGGCGGAGGCGAGTGCGAACAGGCGCAAGGCGTCGACATTGCGCGGGTCGGCGGCGATGGCTTCGCGGTAGAGCCGCGCGGCGCCTTCGAGATCGCCGGCTTGGTGGCGCTGCGACCCTTCGGCCAGCGCTTTGCGGCCGGGCGCCAGATCGACATAGCGGGCGAAGGCTTGCTCCGACGCGGCTTGCTCGCCGATGCGCGAGAGCGCTTGCGCGGCTTTGAGCCAAGCGCTGGCGTCGGATGCGCTGGCTTCGGCTTGTCGGAGCAAGGCCCACGCATCGGGCGTTACATTGGTGTTCATGGCCGCCATGAAGCACATTGGGGCGCGGGGTCACAAGGCGCGGCCTCTGTTGGGCGAACGCGTTTACCGTAGGTCGTCATTTCTGTGGCGGCGCGGCTGGGGAATTCTTATCATCGCGCGAAATGAGGGGGGATCATGATCGAGAATTTGTTTTCGCTTAAGGGCCGGGTGGCCTTGGTGACCGGCGGCTCGCGCGGCATTGGCAAGATGATTGCGCGCGGCTTTCTGGAGTCCGGCGCCAAGGTTTATATCTCCTCGCGCAAGGCGGATGCGTGTGACGCGGCGGCGGGCGAATTGTCCGCGTTTGGCCCGTGCATTCCGTTGCCGCAGGACGTGTCGACGGTGGCGGGCTGTCAGGCGCTGGCGGCCAAAATCAATGAATTGGAGAACGGCAAGCTCGACATTCTGGTGAACAATGCCGGCGCCGCCTGGGCCGCGCCCTTCGAGGAATTTCCCGAGAACGGCTGGGACAAGGTGATGGATCTGAACGTCAAGTCGCCGTTCTTCCTGACGCAAGCCTTGCATGGCGCGTTGAAGAACGCAGCGAGCGCGGAGCGGCCGGCGAAGGTGATCAATATCGCCTCGATCGACGGCATTCGCCTCAATCCGTGGGAGACGTATTCGTATCACGCGTCGAAGTCGTCGTTGCTCTATCTGACCAAGCGCATGGCGGCGCGGCTGATCAAGGATCGCATTGTCATGACGGCGATCGCGCCGGGGCCGTTTGCATCTGAGATGAACAAGGCCGCGCGCGATCATGGCGACGCGGTCGCGGCGCGCACGCCGGCCGGCCGGATCGGACGCGACGAAGATATGGCGGGCGCGGCGATCTTCCTGGCGTCGAAAGCTGGCGATTACGTCGTCGGCGATTCAATCGCCGTGGATGGCGGGATTGCGTATGCGAGCCTGAATGAGGGGCCGAGTTAGGGCGATCAGATTTCCGCTCTTGGCGCGATTCAGACATTCGGTCTCATCGCGCGCTGTCGTTGTAGCAGAGCAATGATGGGATGCGATCTTGCGGGCCATAGTGCCAGAAGACATGCAGCACCGCGCCTCCCTCTAGGTTCGGATACGTTCTGCTTGTGTAAGCGTCCACGGTGGCCGCTGGGGTGCATGCCTGCGTGCGAATTGATGCTCGCCTAACACCCAGGCGAACCAATTCGGCCTCAACCGCTTCCACCCGCCGTCTCGCCAACGACAGCGTCGAAGCCTGTCCAGCAATCGCCAGAGTGACTTGAACTGGTTGGCAAATTCGCGAACGAGCGTGCAAGGCTCCAATATACTCCAGCGCTGGCGGAGTCAGCGCATCCGACCCCGGTTCAAACGGGATCACGCCTAGGGCGTTTAGACATGGGTCGAATGGGGGCGGCGGACTCCTCGCCGCCGCATCGACGCGATCCTGCGCTGTGTGCGCTTGGCACGAGCCAAGAGCCACCGAGAGGCAAACCGCCAAAAGCAGGGTCCATAGGGTTCTCATCGGAAGCAGCGTAGCGAATCTTCCCTTCGGCGCGAATGTCCGCCTTCGGCGAAAAGCCGACCAACCGCGTCACTCTCGAATTCGACGGTAAACCTCATCCGTCGGCTTCGCCGACACCTTCTCCTTAACCAGGAGAAGGGACGCAGCGGCGATCAATGCGCCACGCTCGCGGCGCGGCGGAACACGGTGCGGATGGTGAAATTGCTGACGAGGCGGCGCACGCCGGGGAGGCGTGAGAGCGTGTCCTGGTGGACGCGCTCGTAGCGGTCGTCGTCGGCAATGACGATGCGCAAGAGATAATCGCTCTCGCCGGTCATCAGGTGGCAGTCCTGCACTTCGCGGCATTTGGCGACGGCGCGTTCGAAGGCGGCCATGGTTTCCTGCTTTTGGTTTTCGAGCGTCACCGCGACGAAGATGGTGGCGCTGCGGCCGAGCGCGGTCTCCGAGAGGATCGCGGCGTAGCCCTCGATCACGCCCATCGCTTCGAGCGCTTTGACCCGCCGATGGCAGGCGGAGGGGGAGAGGCCGACGCGTTCGGCGAGCGCCGCGGCGGTCATCATGCCGTCGCGCTCCAGCTCGAACAGGATTTTCTGGTCGAAGGCGTCGAGCCGGCTGGGAGATTTTTCCGACATTTGGCGTTTGACGCTTATAAATTGGCGTATGGGGCGGTCAGGATAGGGGGATTTGGAAGATAATGCACGAGAAATGGGATATTTCCGCGTTCAAATCCTATTCTCGCGGAGAAATCCCATGCGCGTCGGCTGCCCGAAGGAAATCAAGGTCCACGAATATCGCGTCGGCCTGACGCCAGAGAGCGCGGCCGAACTGGTCCGCGCCGGCCACGAGGTGTTTCTGGAGACCAAGGCCGGCGAGGGCATCGGCGCGCCGGATAGCGTGTACGAGAAAGTCGGCGTGAAGATCCTGCCGACCGCCGACGCCGTGTTTGAGCACGCCGAGATGATCGTGAAGGTGAAGGAGCCGCAAGCCGTCGAGATCGCGCGGCTGAAGCCGCATCACGTGCTGTTCACGTATCTCCACCTGGCGCCGGATCCGGAGCAGGCGGCGGGCCTGATGAAGTCGGGCGCGACCTGCATTGCGTACGAGACGGTGACGGATCGCGACGGACGATTGCCGTTGCTGAAGCCGATGTCGGAAGTCGCGGGCCGCATGTCTATCCAAGTCGGCGCGTACTTTTTGGAGAAGGCGCATGGCGGCCGCGGCGTGCTGATGGGCGGCGTGCCCGGCGTGCAGCCGGCGAGCGTTTTGATCCTTGGCGCCGGCGTCTCCGGCTACAACGCCGCGCAGATCGCGGTCGGCATGCGTGCGCGCGTGCAGGTGTTCGACAAGAACCCGGCGCGTCTGGAAGAGCTCGATCGCGAATTCAATGGCCGTTTGGAGACGGTCTATTCAACCAGCGCCGCGATCGCCGAAGCGATCAAGGAAGCGGACGTTGTCGTCGGCGCCGTGCTGGTGGCGGGTGCGGCCGCGCCGAAGCTGATCACGCGCGACATGTTGAAGACAATGCGTCCGGGTTCGGTGCTGGTCGATATTTCGATCGACCAAGGCGGCTGCTTTGAAACCTCGAAGCCGACGACGCATAGCGAGCCGACCTTCGTCGTCGACGGCATTGTGCATTATTGCGTGGCCAACATGCCGGGCGCGGTGTCGCGCACGTCGGCGTTCGCGCTCAACAATGCGACGCTGCCGTTCACCCTGGCGCTCGCCAACAAGGGCTACAAGAAAGCGCTGCAAGACGATCCGCATCTGGCGAACGGCCTCAACGTCTATGAAGGCGCGATCACGCACGAGGCGGTGGCGCGCGATTTGGGTAAGGCGTTCAAGCGGCCGGATTGGTTGGTGTAAGCGTCGCAATCGAAGGTTGCACATCGCGCGGTTATCAGGCACATTGCGGCGATGTTCAGAGGGATGGTCGCCGCAGCATTCTTGGTCGCCTGCATGGCGCCTGGGACGGCGGTGGCGGAACGTGCACCGGTGCAGACCGCGACATACAGCTTGAGACTGAGCGACGATTGGGCGGAGGCGCCGTCCAATGATGATGAGCAGCGCACCTTCGTTTCACGATCGCGCGATGTGCGGCTGGTGGTTTCGTCGATGCCGGCGGCCATTCCGGCCGACCGATTTGAGGAGATCGCGCGGTTCGTTGTCGACCGACGCATTGAACTTGAGCGCCAATTCGCTGCTGAGCGCGGACAACGCGTCAGCATTGCTGGGCCAGTGGTCATAAGCGAGGCCTGGGGCACATCGATGTCCTACACCGGCGCCTATTCGGGCGGTCGACAGTTCAGTTATTCGGGGTCGGTGACGCGGACGCAGGTGTTCAATCTCTATCTCGAGTCCGAGACGCTCTCGCACCAGCAGATTATCGCCGTGTCAGCGGAGGTCGCCGCGGGGCTCGACTTCACCTTTTGACGGCCGGATGTGGCGGGCCGCTACACGGCCGGTGTGAGCGTGGGCGCTTCTTCTTGTTTGGGCTGGCGCAGAAGCAAGAGCGCGATGAAGCTCAGGCCGGTCGCGGCGCCGAGATAGAAGCCCACATAGGTGAGCCCACCCAATTCCACGAGTTGGGTGGAGATGAGCGGGGTGAGGCCGCCGCCGAGAATGCCGCCGACATTGAAGGCGATGCTGGCGCCGGTGTAGCGCACGCGCGCCGGGAAGAGGCCGGGCAGCCAAGCGCCAAGCGGGCCATAGACGAAGCCCATCAGCAATTGCGCGAGTGCGAGGAAGAGCCCGATCAGCCAGAGCGAGCCGGAGCCCATGAGCGGCGCGAGTGTGAAGCTGGCGATGACGGTGAGCATGCAGCCTGTCATCAGCACGGTGCGCGGGTTGGATTTGTCGGCCCACACGCCGGCCCAGATGATGCCGATGGCGAGGAAGAGAATGGCGATGAGCTGCACGATGAGGAACGTCTCGCGCGAATAGCCGAGCGTGCTGACGCCGTAGCCGAGTGCAAAGGCGGTCGCGACGTAATAGGTGGCGAAGCAGGCGACGGCGCCGAGCGTGCCGCCCAACACTTGCGGCCAGTGCTTTACCAGCACTTCGCCGAGCGGCGCATGTGGCGGCGGCGCTTTCTCAAGCGCTTCCTTGAATTCCGGCGTTTCCGTGAGCTTCAAGCGCACCCAAAGGCCGATGATGACGAGTGCGGCGCTGGCCAGAAATGGAATGCGCCAGCCCCAGGTGATGAATTGCTCTTGCGTGAGAAAAAGCCCGAGCAAGAGGAAGAAGCCGTTGGCGGCGAGGAAGCCGACCGGCGCGCCCAATTGCGGAAACATGCCGAAGCGCGCTTTCCAGCCGGGCGGTGCGTTCTCGACAGCGAGCAAAGCCGCGCCGCCCCATTCGCCGCCCAGGCCGAAGCCTTGGCCGAAGCGCAGTACGCAGAGCAGGAAGGGCGCGATCCAACCGACTTGCGCGTAGGTCGGCAAAAACGCGATCGCGAAGGTCGCGCCGCCCATCAGCATGAGCGAGGCGACGAGCGTGGATTTGCGGCCGATGCGGTCGCCGAAATGGCCGAAGAACACAGCCCCGACCGGCCGCGCGATGAAGGCGATGGCGAAGGTCGCGTAGCTCGACATGAGCTGCGCGGAGGGCGAGTCGGATGGAAAGAAGAGCGGCCCGAACACGAGGGCGGCCGCCGTGGCGTAAATGTAGAAATCGTAGAACTCAACCGCGGTGCCGACGAGGCTGGCGGTGAGCACGCGGCGCGTGTGCGGCGTGTTGATGGCGCTGGTGGTGATGGCGGCCCCCTGTTTGGTTCTGATCTAGCGCGGGTGCAGCGCCGCTGTGAACCCTCTCCCCGCGAGGGGAGAGGGCAGGGTGAGGGCGGCGCGGGTGTTTGGGTTTGGGCGCCCGGTCGTTCGTTCGCGCGTGTGTTTAAGGCGGTTGCGCTCCACCCTCACCCCAGCCCTCTCCCTCCCAAGGGAGGGAGAGGGAGTCGCCGTGCTTGCAGTCACACGTCCGCGGCGCCAGCCTTTGCGCGCGGGAGGAAAACATGACGTTACAACAGCGCTGGCTGATTGGCTTTTATGCGTTGATCGCGGTCGTGGCGCTGGTGGCGACGTGGAGCCAGAACCTTTTCTACTTCACGCCGGACGAAAGCGATCCGGGGTTTGCGTTTCTGGACGCGACGCGCGTCAATCCGGCGAGCCGTTCGATCACGGTCGACCTTGGGCTGCTCTTGTTGGCGGCGGTGGCGTTCATGATCATCGAAGCGCGGCGCTTGGGCGTGCGCTTCGTATGGCTCTACATTGTGTTCGGCTTCATGGTGGCAATCAGCGTGACGTTTCCACTCTTCATGATCGCACGCGAGCTGCGGATTGCTAAGGCGCCGGATGTTGGCGGGGCTTGGGCGGTGAAGGCGGTGGATGTGGCGGGGATACTCGTCGTTACCGCCGCGATCGCTGGATTTAGCTGGTTTGTGTTGAGCTAGCCCGCGTTGCGAACAAAGGCGAAACACGGCAGCCTCCATGCATGTCGCGAATCAGTGCGCAGGCTTTGGATGAGTTGAACGAGGCGCAGCGCGCGGCGGTGGAGCATGGCTTGGCGCCATTGCTGGTGATCGCGGGCGCCGGCTCCGGAAAAACCAAGACGCTCTCGCATCGTGTGGCGCATTTGGTGGCGAACGGCGCCGATGCGTCGCGGATTTTGCTGCTGACGTTTTCGCGCCGCGCGGCCAGCGAAATGATCGCGCGCGTCGGCAAGGTGATGGCCAATGATGTGCGGATTCCGTGGGCGGGGACGTTCCATGCGATCGGCGCGCGGCTGTTGCGCGACTTGGCGCCGGTGATTGGTCTCGATGCGGATTTCACCATTCATGATCGCAGCGACAGCGCCGATCTGATGGGCATGGTGCGCCAAGAGCTGGGTGTGGCGACGGGCGCGAAGCGCTTTCCCATGAAAGGCACGTGCCTCGCCATCTATTCGCGCGTCGTGAATGCGGACGAGACGATCAGCGAAGCGTTGGCGGCGGCGTTTCCGTGGTGCCGCGAATGGGAAGCGGAGCTGAAGACGCTGTTCGCGGCGTACGTGGAGGCCAAGCAAAAGCAGAACGTGCTCGATTACGACGATCTGCTTTGGCTCTGGGCCGAGGCGATGCGCGAGCCGGCGCTGGCGGCGGAAGTCGGCGCGCGCTTCGATCATGTGCTGGTCGACGAATATCAGGACACGAACAAATTGCAGGCGCGCATCCTGATGGCGATGAAGCCGGATGGACGCGGCGTCACCGTCGTCGGCGACGATGCGCAATCGATCTATTCGTTCCGCGCCGCCGACGTGCGCAACATTCTGGATTTTCCGAACGCGTACAATCCGCCGGCGCGGCTGGTGACGTTGGAGCAGAATTATCGCTCGACGGAGCCAATCCTTGAGGCGTCGAACGCGGTGATTGATCTGGCGAGCGAGCGCTTCACGAAAAATCTGCGCACGACGCGCAGCGGCGGCGTCGCGCCCTATCTGGTGAGCGTGCGCGATGAGGCGGCGCAGGCGGCTTACGTGGCCGAGCACGTGTTGGAAGCGCGCGAGCGCGGTTTGGATTTAAAGAGCCAGGCTGTGCTGTTCCGGGCGGCGGATTTTTCCGCGCCGGTGGAGCTGGAGCTGACCAAGCGCGATATTCCGTTCTTGAAATTCGGCGGGCTCAAATTTCTCGAAGCCGCGCATGTGAAGGATTTTCTGGCGATTTTGCGCTGGGCGCAGAATGGCGGTGATCGCTTGGCGGGTTTCCGCACATTGCAATTGGTGCCGGGTGTAGGCCCAGCCAAAGCCGCGCGCGTGCTTGATGCGATGGATGAGAGCGGCGCTTATGGCGCGGTACGCAACACGGCGCCGCCGGCGGGCGCGAGCGAAGCGTGGAGTGCGCTGAAAGATATGCTGGGCGAACTGACGCGCGCGAACGCGTGGCCTGGCGATCTTGATCTCGTCGCGCGTTGGTACGAGCCGTTGATGCAGGAGCGCTATGACGATGCGCGCGTGCGTAAGGGCGATATTGAGCAATTGCAGCGTATCGGCGCGACGTTCGCGGGGCGGCAAAGCTTCCTTACGGATCTCACGCTCGATCCGCCAAACTCGACGAGCGATGAAAGCGGCAAGGCGTCGAAGGACGACGATTATCTGATCCTCTCCACGATCCATTCGGCCAAGGGGCAGGAATGGAGGAACGTGTTCGTGCTGAACGTGGTCGATGGCTGCATGCCGTCTGATCTTGGCGCCGGCTCGACGGCGGAATTGGAGGAGGAGCGGCGCCTGCTCTATGTGGCGATGACGCGTGCGAAGGATGATCTGCACCTGATCACGCCGCAGCGTTTCTATCACACGCAGCAAAACAAGAACGGCGACAAGCACGTCTACGCCAATCGCTCGCGCTTCATTCCGAGCAAGGTGCTGGACAAGTTCGAACAGAAGGCCTGGGCGCAACAGAGCGAAGCGCATAGCACAGCGCCGTACCCGCGCGGGCCGCTGCCGAAGATCGATCTCGCCGCGAAGGCGCGGGGGCGGTTTAGCTAGCCTTTGATGGCCTTGATTAGGCCATTCACGGCCGAGATCGCTGCTACGCGCTTGATGCGCTCAGCGAGTTCCTTCGCGTCCTCGCGTCCCTTCGTGACGGAATCGTTGGCCGCCTTGGCGGCCTTGTAGGCGTCCTCAATGGCCTTGCCATTGCCTTCAAGAACAGCGAGGCCAGCATTGATATAGGCTGATATCGTCAGGTGCGAGACGGGCGCGCGGCGTGGTCTTCGAAAGGAGCGATGCTCAGACGCTATTTAATCTCGCCCAACGCGGCGCGGAGGGTGTCGACGATCAGGTCGATTTGGTTTTTCTCGATGATCAGCGGCGGCGAGAAGGCAATGATGTCGCCGGTGACGCGGATGAGCACGCCCGCGTCGAAGCAAAGCTTGAAGGCTTCGAGCGCGCGCTGCGTGGGTGCGCCTGGGCGGGGTTCGAGTTCGACGCCGCCGATGAGACCCAAGTTTCGGATGTCGATGACGTGCGGCGCGTCGCGCAGGGAGTGCATCGCGTCTTCCCAATAGGGTGAGAGATCGCGCGCACGTTCGAACAGAGCTTCGTCGCGGTAGATGTCAAGCGTGGCGAGGCCGGCGGCGCAGGCGAGCGGGTGGCCGCTGGTGGTGTAGCCGTGGAAGAGTTCGATCGGCGTATCGGCGCTGGCGAGGATGGTGTCGTAAATCTCACGTGACGCCGCGACGGCGCCCATCGGCACGGCGGCGTTGGTGATGGCCTTGGCCATCGTCAGAATGTCGGGCTTTACATCGAAATATTGCGAGGCGAAGGGCGCGCCGAGACGGCCGAAGCCGGTGATGACTTCGTCGAAAATCAGCAGAATGTCGTGCTTGGTGCAGAGCTCGCGCAGACGCTTCAGGTAGCCTTGCGGGGGCATGATGACGCCGGTGGAGCCCGCGACGGGCTCGACGATCACGGCGGCGATGGTGCTGGAATCATGCAATTGCACGATGCGTTCGAGCGCGTCGGCGTATTCAATGCCGTGGGGCGGCTCGCCGCGCGAGAAGGCGTTGCGGGCGATGTCGAGCGTGTGCGGCAGATGATCGACGCCGGCCACCATCGGCCCGTAGGTCATGCGATTGCGGACGATGCCGCCGACGCTGATGCCGCCGAAATTGGTGCCGTGATAACCGCGCTCGCGGCCGATGAGGCGGTACTTGCCCGGTTTGCCGCGCGCTTTCTGGTAGGCGAGCGCGATCTTCAACGCCGTGTCGGCGCTCTCGGAGCCGGAGTTTGTATAGAAGATGCGATCGAGCCCCTCGGGCAGGATGCCGGCGAGGCGATTGGCGAATTCGAACGCGATCGGATGGCCGAGATTGAAATTGGGAGCGTAATCCAGTTCGGCGGCGGCGCGCTGGATCGCGGTGACGATGGGCGTGCGGCTATGGCCGGCGGCGGAGCACCAGAGACCGGCGGTGCCGTCGAGCACGGCGCGGCCGTCGGGCGTGTAATAGAACATGCCTTCGGCGCGGACGACCATGCGCGGGTCGGCCTTGAACGCCCGGTTCGGCGTAAACGGCATCCAGAAGGAATCGAGCGAATTGGGGCGATGCGTGTCGGCGGGCATGGGCCATTGTGCGACCGCGCCGCACCCATTCGCAAGGGGTGTGATCGCAGTTCTAGGCTTCGGCCTTGGCGATGCGTGCGGCGATGTCGTCCAGGATGAGCAGCCGCTGCTTTTCGAGCGTGTCGAGGGTGGCGTCGGCGGTGGGCGTGAGGCCGTTCTGGATGTTCTGAATCTGCTTCCAGAGCTCGTGGTTCTTGGCCATCAACGCTTTGAAATGCGGGTCCGAGACCTTGAGTTTGTGGATCGTTTCGCCGTGGCCGGCGAATTCTTCCGCCAGCGCCTGGTCGAGGTGTTCGGTCTGCATGTGTCCTCCGTTGAGGCCGAGACTTAGGCGAACGCGGCGCGTTGTGTTTTGCGTTGGAGCAAAGCTTCAGGGCGTGGTGGTCTTTTCCTCCTCGTCACGCCGGCTTTCGGCGGCGCGGCGCAGGATTTCCTCCAGCGGATTGCGCGGGCGCTCTTGTTCTTGCGGTTGCGCCGGCTGCGCGGGTGTTTCCGACGTGGGGGTTTCGCCTTCGCTTGCGGCCGGCGTCTCCGTCTCCGTCTCCGTCGCCGGGGTGGTGGGCGTCGGCGCTGGCGTGCGGCCAAACAGGGCTTCGCCGAGCGTGGCCAATGGGCTGCCTTGGTCCTGGCGTGAGAGGATATCGCGCAATTGGCTTTGCACGATCTCTTCGAGCGCGGGGCGGAAGCTGACGCGCGACCACGGCCCGCTGACGCGGAACGGCACGCCGAGCCCGGCGATACTGGCGTCGCCGCCTTGGCCTTGCGCATTGTTCACCGCGCGCGGGGCGATACGCATGTCGATGGTCTGGGCGCCAATGTCGATGAGGCCGCTGCCTTCGAGTCGCACATAGGGATTGAGCAGCCGCAGATTGTCCGTGGCCATCACGCCATTGGCCACGGTGAAGCTTGAGGAAAGCTCGGCAAAGTCCGTGGCGCCGCCTTGGCCTGCGGCCTGGCCGCTGAGCGCCGACTGCACCGTGCGCGCGATCTGCGCCAAGTTCACGCCTTTCCATTGGCCGTCGTTGAAATTGAACGAGGCGGCGCCGTTGAGGCTGCGCATGACAGCGGCTTGCGAAGCGCCTGTGCCGACAAGCGAAGCGCGCAGGCGGCCGCGACCGACGATCTTGTCGAAGCCAATGGCGTCGCGCAGCAGAGTCTCGGCTTGGATGTTCTGCGCGTCGATCTCGAAGGCGATGCGCGGGGTCGCGCCCGAGCCGTCGGCGATCAGCCGCGCCGTGCCGCCGCCTTCGTAAAGCGAAATTCGGGTGAGGCGCGCGTCGGCGGCGCCATTGGCGACGCGCAGCGCGAGTGCGACGTCGGAGAAGTTCATGCGCTGGAAGCGCAGGGAGCCGAGGGTGAGTTGCAGATTGGCGTCGAGCGCACGCAGGCCGGACAGATCGAGCGGCGACGTGCTCCACGCGGTATCGACTTCGACGCCCTCCTGGCCCGCTTGCGCCGGCGCCGCGAGGTAATTGTTGAGATCGATCGCCGCGGAATTGATCGCGCCGTCAACGCGCAGCCGACCGCTCTCTTGGGTAATGAGCGTCAGGGCGCCGTTGGCGTTGATGTCGTCAAGGCGAAGTGTGGCGTCGCGGAGCGCGGTTTGTTGGCCCACATGCGCCATTTGGGCTTCGACGCTGAAGGGGCCGAAACCGCCGCCCGCCGCCATCGGCGTGCCGATCCAGGCCATCAGCGCGCGCAACGAATTGCCGCGTGCGTCGACACTGCCGCCGAGCGCGCCAGTGTCGGCATTGAACACGCCTTCGAAAGTGGCTTGCAGCGGATCGGAGCGGACGCTGGCGGAGAAGGGCGTTTCGCCTTGCTCGAGCACGGCGCGCGGCAGGCCAATAGCGCTCTCCAGATTGACGCGCTGGTTGCGATAATCGAACGCGGCCTGCAATTGCGCGGGCAGATCGAGCGATTCGAGCGCGAGGCTCGCGTCGACGTCCTGCAGCACGAGCGGCTCGCCTTCAGCGCCTTGGAACGAGATCATGCTGTCGATCAGGCGCACATCATCGAGGCGCAGATCCTCAAGCGTGTTTTCCTGCTCGGAATTGTTTTCAGTCGGGAAGGTCCAATTGTTGGCGCCTTCGTCCTCCTCGGCGCGCAAACGCACTTCGGCGCCGTCGAGGATCAATTCCTTCACTTCGATGGCGCCGCGCAGCAACGGCATCACCTTGACGGCGAAGACGATGCGGTTGGCGGCGAGGAAGGCTTCGTCGGTGGGGAAGCCCTCAGGGTTGGAGAGCGCGGCGTCGTTTACAGAGAAGCCGAGCGCGGGCCAGAACGTGACCTGAATATCGTCGCCCAATGTGAGTTGGCGGCCGGTGGCTTCCTCGATGCGCCGCTCGGCTTCGGCGGCGGCCAGGTCTTTCGGGAAGAAGACGAAAAACAGCACGATGGCGAGCACGAGCGCGCCCAGGATGGCGCCGATCGCGATGCCGATGGTTTTCAGACTGGGGGCTTTGATGCTGAAGGCCATGTCATTCCTCGTCGGATCACAACCTAGTGTTCCCAGGCGACAAAATCGAGACGCAAGGCGGCCTAGGCGGTGCGCGCGGCTTGGGCTATCTGGCCTGCATGGGTGGATTCCTTTCTGCAATGTTCGCCGAGATGGGCGCGCGCCGACGTCGGCTGCGCGCGAGCTTGGGCGATCGCGGCCAGGCGATTCTTGAGTTTCTCGTGCTTGGCGGCTTGGTGCTTGGATCGCTGGGGCTGTTCTTGCGGCCCTGGATGCCGTGTGTGGCGCCGTGGGGATTCGCGATACCCGTGGTGTTTGTTGTCGGCTTCTTTTTGATCGAAGCGCGGCGGCAGATTGCGGTGCGCGCCTATAAGGCGCGTGGGCCGGAAGCGAAGATTGCCGAGGATCGCGTTGAGCTCGAGGTCTTGCTCAAGAAGCTGCAACGTGAAGAGGGCTTTGACGACGAAGATCTAGCCGAGGCGAGAACGAAGTTCGAGCAAAACACAAGTGCAAGATGGCAAGCGCGTCTGGAAAATGCCGATGCGCAGGTCGCCGCAGCCGGTTATGATTGGTTCGCGTTGCTGTGGTCGTTCGGCTGCGCGCTCGCGGGCGCCGCGGCGTTTGTGATTGCGTTCACGACTGAGCCGCCGCCGGGGCCGGAAGAGGAATGGATTCCGCCGCGCGACGCTGTGACCATCGACATGGAGCCGTAAGCGACGCTGCACGTCTTCTGCAAGACGCTGCACGAAATCTTCCAAGGCGCGCCGATTTGCCGCCCGCTTTGGCGCTGATGAGTGCAGCCGGGGTGGAATGTGTCCACCGGGAGGACTGACCTTGGCGTCCAACAACGCACTCTCCGGCCTGATCCCGCGCGGATCGCTTGGGCTTAAATTACTGCTCGTCTGCTTGCTGGTGCTGGCGATGGGCATTCCGCTTTTGATTGTCGGCGGTCTGGTCAGCGAGCGCGAAACGCGCGCGCGGCAGGTGACAAGCGAGATCGGGTCAAGCGCGGGCGGATCGCAGGCGGTCGGCGGGCCGATGCTGCTCGTGCCGTATCAGCGGACGGTGGAATTCACCGACGACCAGGGCCGGGTGCAGCGGCGCACGGATCGCGGTTCGTATGTTGTGTTTGCTGACACGGGGACGGCGGATACGACGCTAACGGTGACGGAGCGTTCGCTCGGCATCTATCGCGCCGCGATCTACAATGCCGTGACGGAATTTGACGCGCGTTTCGCGCCGGCTTCGGCGGTGGAGGGCGTTGATCCCTCCTATCGTTTCGATTGGAGCCAAGCGCGTGTCGTGATGTTCGTCAGCGACAGCCGCTCGATCCGCAATGCGGCCGAGCTGCGCTTTCCGGACGGGACGACGGAGACATTCGAACCCATCTCCGATCTCTCGCTCGTGCCCCCGCAGCCCAACATCGAATATTCGCGGCCGGACGTGGCTTCGACGCCGAATTATGTTCTGCCGACGAACCTGCAAGCTTTCGCCGCGCCCGCGCGGTTCGCGGATGCCCCACGCGACTTTGCCGTGGAGACACGGTTGGAGCTCTCGGGCGCGCAGCGTTTCGCGATCGCCGCGTTCGCACAGGACACCACCGCCACCATCCGCGGCGATCGTCGCGATGTGCGCGCGGAAGGCTATTTCCAATCCAGCGAAGCGCTCGAGGCCAGCGCGGAGGGCTTCGTCGTGTCCTGGCGTGTGCCGTTCGTGGCGCGCGGCATGGAGAAGGCCGCCGACCTCAATAGCTTCAATCTGGGCGCCGCCGCCGGGCGCGACATGGCGGTGAGCTTCGTGGCCTCGGACGACATCTATACGGGGGTGATGCGGGCTGTCCGCTACGGCATCATGTTCATCGGCATCGTCTTCCTGGCGACGCTGATCTTCGAGGCGGTTTCGGGCCGCAAGGCACACCCGGCGCAATACATTCTGGTCGGGCTGGCGCAGTGCGTGTTCTACCTGCTGCTGCTCTCCATGACCGAGATCATCGGCTTCACGGCGGCGTTCGGGATTGCCGCTGCGGCGACCGTGGCGCTGTTGGGCTTCTATGCCGGGGCCTCGTTTGGCTCGAGTGCGGTGGGCTTCAGGGCGCTGGCGGGTTTGGCCGGGCTTTATGGGGCGATGTACGTGCTGATGACGCTGGAGGACTTCGCCTTGCTGGCCGGCTCCGTGGTCGCCTTCGCGGTCATCGCCGCCACCATGATCGCCACTAGGCGGATCGATTGGTACGGCCGGGCCGCGCCGGTGGTTTCGGGCCAAGACTAGGGCATTTCGCGTGCTTGACGGGCGCTGCGGCGCTCGTCAGGTTCGCGCCCGATATGGTCGAACTTACGCTCCCCAAGAATTCCAAGGTCAAAGCCGGCAAGCGCCACGCGGCTCCCCAAGGGGCCAAGCGCACGCGCGAGTTCAAGATTTACCGCTACGACCCCGAGACCGGCGAAAATCCGCGCTGGGACATCTACACGGTGGACCTCGATAGCTGCGGGCCGATGGTGCTCGACGCGCTGATCGCGATTAAAAATCAGATCGACCCGACGCTGACCTTCCGCCGCTCCTGCCGCGAGGGCGTTTGCGGCTCGTGTGCGATGAATATCGGCGGCCGCAACACGCTCGCCTGCACCAAGGGTATGGATGAATACCCGGCGGGCGCGATTACGATCTCGCCGCTGCCGCACCAACCGGTGCTGAAGGATCTGGTGCCGGACCTCACGAACTTCACCGCGCAATACGCGGCGATCCAGCCCTATCTGCAAACCGAGACGCCCGAGCCGGACGCCGAATGGCGCCAGAGCCCGGAGGAGCGCGCCAAGCTTGACGGCTTGTATGAGTGCATCCTCTGCGCCTGCTGTTCGACGTCGTGTCCGTCCTATTGGTGGAATAGCGACCGCTTTATGGGCCCCGCGGCGCTGCTGCAGGCCTATCGCTGGATCGCCGACAGCCGCGACGAGCATCAGGGCGAGCGCCTCGACGCGCTCGAAGACCCGTTCAAACTCTATCGCTGCCACACGATCATGAATTGCGCCCAGGTTTGCCCAAAGGGCCTGAACCCGGCCAAGGCGATCGCCGAAATCAAGAAGGCGATGGTGGAGCGCAAGGTCTAGACGCGCCTGACGGAACAAAGTTCCAGCGCGCGCGTTGACCGGCTTCGGCGCGGGGCGCGCGCGCGGGAGTCTTCGGTTGGCGGACGCGGATGTGAAGGGCGCAGGCGCTGAGCCTCTGACGATTGCCGCTCCGGTATTTTTCCGGCTGACGGATCGGCTGTTCCGGGCCTCTCAGTCGCGTGAGGCCTATGACGCGGCGCTCGACGCCATTTTCGAGGCGCTGCACTGTGACCGCGCGTCCATTCTCCTGTTCAATGAACGCGGTCAGTTGCAGTTCGTGGCCGCGCGCGGCCTGTCGACGCGTTATCGCGACGCGGTGGCGGGACACACGCCCTGGCGCCTGGGCGAGCCGCAGCCCGAGCCCATCACGATCCGCGATATCGACGCTTCGAGCGAAACGGCCGAACTGAAGGCGGCGGTGCGCGAAGAGGGCATACGCGCGCTGGCGTTCGTGCCGCTGATGGCGCATGGCGGCGTGGCCGGGAAATTCATGGTCTATCACGACGCGCCGCATGATTTCCGCGCCGAGGAATTGGCCGTGGCGCGGACGATCGCGCATCAGGTCGGCTTCTATCTGGAGCGCGACATCGCACGGGCCCTGCGCACGCGCGTCGATCAGACGGGGCAATTGCTGAAGTCGATCGTGGAGAATTCCAACGACGCGATCATCTCCAAGGATTTGGACGGCGTCATCAACAGCTGGAATAGCGGCGCGGAGCGACTGTTTGGCTATGCGCCCGAAGAGATCATCGGCCGCTCGATTCTCACGCTTATCCCGCCTGAGCTGCAGCACGAAGAGCCTGGCATCATTGAGCGTATTCGCCGGGGCGAGCGCATCGCGCATTTCGAGACCGAGCGTGTGCGCAAGAACGGCCAGCGCATTCACATTTCGCTGACAGTGTCGCCGGTAAAGGACGCGAGCGGACGGATTGTCGGCGCTTCGAAGATCGCGCGCGACATCACCGAGCGCAAACGCGCCGACGAGCAGCGTGTATTGCTGATCAATGAACTCAATCATCGGGTCAAGAATACGCTGGCGACGGTGCAATCCTTGGTGATGCAGACCCTGCGCACGACGGAAAAGAGCGTCGATGCGCGGCCGCTCATTGATGCGCGGCTGACGGCGCTGGCGCGGGCGCATGATTTGCTAACGGCCGAGAATTGGGAGGGCGCCTATCTGCGCGAAGTGGTTGAGCGCGCGCTGAAAGCGTTCACGGCTGGCGCGCGCGTGGAGGTCGGCGGGCCAGTGGTGCGGCTGACGCCGAAGCAGGCGCTGGCGCTCTCGATTGCATTGCACGAATTGGCGACCAACGCGGCGAAGTATGGCGCACTCTCCACCGACGCCGGTCATGTGAAACTGACTTGGGACGTGCGTCCGGAAGGTGCGGGCGAGATGCTCCACCTTGCTTGGTGCGAGGCGGGCGGACCAAAAGTCTCGCCGCCGGCGCGCGCGGGGTTTGGCTCACGGCTGATCGAGCGCAATCTGGCGTTCGAGTTGAACGGCGCGGCGCGGATTGAATATCGACCCGAAGGCGTGGAGGCTTACATCTCGACGCCGGTTGAGCGGCGGTTCGTGTATCAATGGGAAACCTAGCGGTGGCGGGGGCGAAGCTCAGAATTCTGATCGTGGAAGATGAGGCGCTGGTGGCGATGCTCATCGAGGACGTGCTGAACGATTTGGGGCACGAGGTGGTGGCGGTCGGCGGGCGTGTCGCGCAGGCGCTGCAGTTGGCGCAAGACGCGGCGATCGATTTCGCCATCCTCGATCTCAACCTCAATGGCGCGCACACCTATTCGATCGCGGAAGCGCTGCGGGCGCGCGGCGTGCCGTTCATTTTCGCGACCGGCTATGGTTCGGGCGGCGTCGACGAGGCCTGGACATCAGTGCGCGTGTTGGCGAAGCCATTCGAGCCGCATCAATTGGCTGCGGCGATCGAGGAGGCGCGCCGCGCCTAGCTGACCGGCGCGTTCCCCAGCCCCGGCGTCCAATCATAAAGCGGACGCGTGCGCCCGTTTTCGAAGCGGACGCCGTCTGGCGCGGTCATCAGGCCGGGGCGCGTGGTTTGGCCGCGAACGGAGAGGGCGGCGACGCCGTGCACGTTGGCGGGCAGGACTTCGCCGGGGTCGCTGATTCCGTTGCGATTTTCGTCGCGCCAGAGGGCTAAGCCGCCGAGTTCGGCGCCGCTGAGCTCGCCGTCGCGATTGTCGTCGAGCGCACGCAACGCCTCGAAGCCGTCGCTCCAGAACACGCTCCAGGTGCGCTGGCCAATCAGGTCGAAGCCCGAGCGCACTTGGCCGCGCCATTCAGGGTCCCAAACCAGCCAGGCGGCGTCGGGCGTGAGCCAGCCTTGCGCACGCGCGTCGCCGGTGCCGGCGAAATCGAACGCGACAGGCGAGCCATTGTCGATCAGCCGCTCGAACGGGCGATCGGCGAGCGGGACGACAACGGGAGTCACATAGATGATGGGCTGGCTCGCTTCCAAACGCTGGCGCAAGCGGGTCATGCGCGCGCGGTCGCTATGCGAGGTGGCGAGGTGCGCAAGATGCGCAGCGGTTTCGGTGAGCACCGCGTGATCTTCCCATTCCGATTGCGGGCCGGCGAGGCGTGGCAGGCCGCGCTTTAGAATGGTGCGGAGTTCGCGGCGTGCATCATGGGTGCGGCCGAGACGATCGAGCACATAGGCGTAGCCGAGGCGGGCGCGCAGATCGGTGCGGTCAAGCTCCAACGCGCGGGCATAATGGCCGCGCGCCGCTTCCAGCCGCGCACGCGCGCCGGCGCTTGGATTCTGCGGCGCGTTGGTCGGCGTTTCGGTTTGCGGGCCTAAATGGAAATTGTAGGCGGCGCAGCGATCGTCCGGTCCAAACGCCCGCGGCTCTTCCTCGTAGCGCGGCCCCATCGGCTGCACGTCACGGCAGAGCATGCTGCCGGCTTCGACGAAATTGTCGTTCTCACGCATGTAGGTGAACGGTGCGTTGTCGCGCGCGTAAGCGAGAAGGTTGAGCCGGCCGAGGATGCGCTCGCGCTGCGCGGGATGGACGCCTTCCATCGCACTGACATTCGCCAGCGCGCGATCAATCGGCGCCTCGTACACTGGTTGCGGCGGCGGAATATAAGGGATGGCGATGCTCGTGGCCGCAAGCCCTGCCCACAATCCCAACGCCAAAATACGGGCGCGCATGGCTCACTCCCATCCGATACCCGTCCCTCGCGCAGCACACTGCGCTGCGCCGTGACCCGCGTCTATGGCTGGTTTTTCACAATCGGTTGTGCGGGCGGGGGATCGCGCCAGGCGCATTCGGGGCCGGAGGGGTCGAACGGTTTGTCCGGGGCGGCGTGAAGCTCGCGTTCGACATAATGCTTGATGCGCCGCGTGATCGATGTCGCATCGCCGACGGCGTGGTCTGGCGGGATGAGCGGGCCGAACGTGAGTCTGTAGGTCTTGCCCTGCTTGTTCAGCAGCTCGTGAAACAGCGTGATGTCGCGCAGTTCGGCCGAGAATTTCGAGAAGGTGTGAAACCAAAACGAATAGGGCCCGCTCATGTGCACCGGCAGAATCGGCAGCTCGTATTTGCGCGCGAGACTGACGGCCGTCGGCATCCATTCCGGGTCGGTGAGATTGCCGTCGTCGCGGATGCGGGCGAGGCGGCCGGCGGGGAAGATGGCGAGCGGGCGATTTTGCGCGAAGGCCTCGTCCGTCATCTTCAACGTCACGCGCGTGCGTTCGCGCGTGCGCTTGGCCAGCACCCATTCGACCGGAATCAACACGTCATCGAAGCGCGGACACACACGTTGCGCGTCGGAATTGGCGTAGAACATCACGTCGGGGCGCGGGCCCTTGAGCGCGTCGTAAAGCGCCACGCCGTCGGTGATGCCGGTCGGATGGTTGGCCAGCACAAGGAACGAACCTTGGCGCGGCACGCGCTCCAGGCCTGTGATGTCGAGTTTCACCGACAGGAGCTTGGAAATGGATTCAAGCGCTTCGGCGCCGCCCATTGGTGCGATCATGTCGGCCATGCGCACGGCTTTGGCATAGTTCAGAATGGTGAAAAGCGGTGGGCGCACGACAGGCCATAATGGGCCGCCGGAGAGCTTTGGCGCGCGCTCCTCGATCAGGACGTCGACGATATGTTTGGCCGTGGCGACGGCCTGGGCCTGTTGCGTCGCTAAGGTGGCGTCCATCTGCGTCATCGGGTTCCGCCCCAGCGCCCCTTGTCGAGTCGGCGCTGTTCCCGGCAGGGAAGCATGCGGCGGCGGCGGCGAAAAGAGCCGTCCCGCACTTGCCTTAAGGGGGCGGGGCCGGTTCTAAAGCGGCTGCCGCCGCCCGGAGTCCTGAGTCTCGATGTCATCGCCGCTTGCCGCGTATCGCCGGCGCCTCGAAGCGGGCGATCTCGTGCCCGATCCGGACCAGGCCCGCGCCGCCGAGCGGCTGGATGCGCTGGCCGAGGCGCTGAAGCGCTGGAATCCGGACGCGTGGTTCGGCAAGGGCGCGCCCCCGCGCGGACTCTACCTTTGGGGTCCGGTGGGGCGGGGCAAGTCGCTTTTGCTCGATCTCTTCTTCGAAGCGGCCCCGGTGAAGAAGAAGCGGCGCGTGCATTTTCATGAATTCATGCTGGCGCAGCATGCGGCGATGCGGGACGCGCGCGCGGCAGGCGCTGGGCAGGATCAATTGATCGCGCAGGCGGCCAAGCGTGTGTCGGATAGTGCGCAGCTTTTGTGCTTCGACGAAGTGCAAGTGACAGACATCGCTGACGCCATGATCTTGGGACGGTTGTTCGAACGCCTGTTCGACAGCGGCGTCGCGATCGTCGCCACTTCGAACCGGCCGCCGGACGAGCTCTATAAGAACGGGCTCAATCGTCAGCTCTTTCTGCCGTTCATCGCATTGTTAAAGCAGAAGCTCGATGTGGTCTCGGTGGCCGGACCGCGCGATTATCGGCTCGAGCGCCTGATGGCGGCGCCGGTCTATTACGCGCCGCTTGGACCAGCAGCGGAAGAATCGATGGATCGCGCTTGGGCGCGGCTGACTCTGGGCGCGGCGCCGCAATCGGTGACGCTTGATGTCGGCGGACGCGCGTTGAAGGTGGAACGAGAGGCCGCAGGCGTGGCGCGTTTTACGTTCGAAGAACTCTGCGCGCGACCGCTCGGCGCGGCGGATTATCTGGAGATCGCCGAACGCTTTCACACGGTTCTGCTTGAAAACATCCCCAAGCTCTCGCCGTCCATGCGCGAAGAGGCGGCGCGCTTCCGCACTTTGATCGACGCGCTTTACGAGGCGAAGGTGAAGCTCGTCGCCTCGGCTGATGCGCCGCCGCAATCGCTCTATCCGGCGGGCGATCAGAGTTTTGAGTTTGAACGCACTGCCTCGCGTTTGATGGAGATGCGCAGCCAAAGCTATTTGGCGCTGCCGCGCCGCGACGCGGAATGGAAGAGCGGGATCGTGGATTAGGATTCGTTCAACCAAATGTCATGCGCGGGTGCGTTCGGCACAGGCATGAAAATCGGCGCAACGACTAATACGAGCAGCGCGGCGACTATGAGGATGAGAAGCCAGACGCCGAGAACATTGCCGAAGAATCGGAGCCGTCCCCGCGCACGAGAGGCTGCATCGAAAACGAAAAACGCGAGCACGGCTAGCAGTGTTGCGACGAGTACAAACTCCACGCTCAACATCGACGTCATAAATGACTCCCACGCTGGAGGAATTCTACACTAAGAGCGCGCCGCGTCGACGGCGGCGATTTCGGCTTGGAGTTTTTGCCAGAAAGCCTGTGCGCCGTAATTGGCGTGGAGCGCGGTGCGACCGCGTTCAGCTTTGGCCCGCGCTGCGGCGGGATCGGCGAGCACTTTGTCTAGCGCTTGTGCGAGGGCTGCGGCGTCGCCGACCGGAAAGAGTTCGCCATAAGCGCCGTCGCCAAGGGCGGTGCGGTTGCCGGGATTATCGGCAGCGACGATGGGCACGGCGCGGTCGAGTGCTTCTTGTAGAAGATAGGGCAGGCCTTCCCAGTGTGACGGCAGCACGAGTACGTCGCCGCGATGGAAATCAGCGAACGGATCGCTGAGCCAGCCGGGGAATTCGGCGGCGATGCCGCTTTGCGCGACAGCAGCGTGCATCTCGGCTTCGAGTTCGCCGGCGCCGATGAAGCGGAGCTGTGCCTTCTCCCTCAGCAACGGCGCGGCGCGGAGCAGCGTCATCGGGTCCTTGGTCGGGATGAAGCGGGCGGCGAAATTGATGCGCGCGGGGCCGTCTGCCTCGATGCGTTTCGCCGACGCGACATAGGGATTGCCGAGCAGCGAGACGCGCGCCCTGGAATGCTCCAGCCCGGCGGCGACGCGGCGTTGTTGATCGGCGTTCAGAGTGATCACCAAATCGGCGTGGCCTTTGCGGTTGAATTTGTCCGAATGGCACGGCGTGGCGATGATCGCGCCCGGCGCGGCGCGGCGGATGGCGGCGAGCGTGCGGTCGCTGTGCACAATGGCGAGCACGCGATCGTCTTGCGCGCGCGCCGCAATCACGCCGCGCAGGCCGGTGGGAAGCGGGAGGGGGGATGTGATCGTGGGGGGCGGCGCGATGATATCGACGCCTTGCGCGCGCAAGGCGTCCGTGGCGGGACCCTGGAAAATGCAGGCCGAGCGCACGCCGACAGCGCGGCACATGCGCTCATATTCTTCGACCGCTGTGGTGATGCCGCCGCGCCCCTTCACCAGCGCGACTTGCAGAACGAACACGAAGGCGACCCCGCTAGACTCGCCGTCTTGCTAGCCGGTCGCCAGGCGCGGCGCCAGCGTGATGCGCCCGACGGGCGCATATTTCAGCCGCGCACGCGCAAGCCCAGGCGGAATGCGCTGGGCGCACCGTAGAGCGTGACGCCGTCAGCTGTGGCGCCGGTTTCGATTTCGGCGTCGAGCGCGTTGTCGAGGGCGATGAAGGCGGCGGTGTGGGGCGTGAGAGTCTGTTCGTAGCGGAGATCGAGGGTCAGCGCTTCGCCCAGACGGCGTGTGTTCAAATCATCATCGAAGCGGGCGCTTTCGTAGCGCGCGTCGGCGCTGAACTCGCCGCTGGCCCACGGCCGCCAAGCGAGGCCAGCGGTGGCGCTCCATTGCGGCGCTTGCGCGGGGCGCAGGCCGGTGAGTTGCGGCGCGTCATCGCCGCCATCAATTTCGGCGTCGGTGTAGGAGAGTGCGGCGCGCCACGAGAGCACGTCACTGAAAGCGCCGCGCGCATCGGCTTCAACGCCAAGTGCATCGATATGGCCGGCGTTTTGGCGTTGCCGATAGACGCCGCCCGCCGGCACGAACACGCCAGGCGGAAATGTGCCGGGGCCGGCGCCGAGCGTGACATTGGTGATGGGATCGACGAGGCGCACGACGAACATGCCGATGCTCCAAGCGATGTCGCCCTCATCGTCGCCGAACGCGGCGTCCAGGCCATAGAGGCGTTCGGGTTCGAGCGATGAATTGGCCTCGGTGACGTCATTGCCGACCCGGAAGGGGCGGTGGAGCTCGTTGAGCGTGGGCGGGCGGAAGCCGGCATAAGCGGCGGCGCGCGCGTAGTGCGATCCGAAATCGTGGCGCAGGCCGATGCGCGCATTCGGCGCCCATATCTCTTGGTCCTCGGCTTCGACATCGAGCGTCGGCGCGCCTGTGGCGATGAGGCGTTCGAGACGCTGACCTTTGCTCGCTTGCCACCAATCGAGCCGCACGCCGCCGGAGACGAGCGTGTCGCCATAGCTGCGCCAGCCTTCGGCGTAGGCGCCCGCGCTCAGGGTTTCACCGCCGGCGACACGGGAGCGCAGGAAGTTGCCGCCGCTATAATTGAAGCGCTCGCGGGTTTCGCCATCGGCGGCGCGCAGGTCGAGGCCGATCTCCGCATTGCTCCAGCGGAGCGCGGCGTTGGCGCCCCAGCCGAAGGCGGGCGTTTCGTCTTGCACGGAGGCGGGCGTCGTCGTGTTGCGGCCGGGCGCGACGCTGACAAAGCTGTTGCTCATGTCGCTCTCGCGCGCCCAAGCCTGCAGGCGCCAACCTGGCGCATCGGCGCGTGGTTGGGCGACAAGCGTGAGGCTGGCGGCGACGCCGTCCGCTGTCGAGTTCGCGCCCACGAGGCCCGAGCTTCGCTCTTCGCCGTAAGCCGAGAGCCGCGCCGAGATCAGCACGTTGCCCTGCATGCGCTGCATACGCACCGCGCCGCTCATCGCGTCGCGGGCGAGCGGCGCATCGGCTGCGCCACGGCCTTCGCGCGTCGGTATCCAGCCGTCGTCATGTTCGACACTCGCGGCGAGAAGCGCGCTGAACGCATCGCCATTGGCGACGCCCACGCCGCCGACGCGCGTGTAGTCGCGATCGCCATGTTCGGCGCGAAGTGAGAAACCCTGCGCGCTGCGCTCATCCAGAGCGACGACGCCCGTCAGCGCCCCCGCGCCATAAGGCCCGGCGCCCGCGCCGCGAATGACATTGGCGCGCTCGATTATTTCCGGCGGCAAGCCGCCCCAGATCACCCACCCCCCGAACGGATCATGCTGCGGTACGCCATCGAGTGTGACGAGCGCGCGACCTGCGCCGGACGGACTGATGGCGCGCAGCGACAAACCTTGCACGGTCGGGTTCGCCGCGCCGCTATCGTTGCGACGGAAGAGACTGGCCGCCGGCGCCACCGCCAGCGCGCGATCCAAGCGCACCGCGTCTTCCACCGCGCGCGGATCGATCGGCAGCACGGAATACACCTGCTCGCCCGCCGCTTCCGGCAAGCGCGGCGCGGTGACGACGATGATCTCTTCGCTCGCGGCGTCCATCAACGGCGCCGACGCGGCGTGCCGAGGATGCCGCGCATGAGTTCGCGCACGATGGTGTTCATGACGCCGCTGGCGACGCGGCCGGTTTGACGTTCGACTGCCGTGGTGCGTGAACCGCTGCTGCGGGTGGATTTCGCGCGCGACGTGCCGCCGCTGGAGCGAGAAGAGGCGCCACGTGACGAACGCGCGGCTTCCTTCTCGCGGGCTGCGCGCTCTTCCTCACGCGCGGTCGCTTCCGCCGCTTGCTGCGCGCGGCGGCCAAGGATTTCGTGGGCGCTTTCGCGGTCGATGGCCTTTTCGTAAGCGCGGCCAGCGGTGTTGGCGCGCATCATGGCTTGGCGCTCGGCCAGCAGGATCGGGCCGACGTGGCTGTTTGGCGGACGGATTTTGGTGCGCGCTACGGGTGTGGGCGCGCCTTTCTCATCGAGCGTGGAGACGAGCGCTTCGCCGACATTCAGCTCCTGAATTTCCTTGGCGACATCGACATTGGCGTTGGCGCGGAAGCTTTGCGCGGCGGCGCGCACGGCCTTCTGGTCGCTCGGCGTGTAGGCGCGCAGCGCGTGCTGGAAGCGGTTGCCGAGTTGGGAGAGCACGATCTCCGGCACGTCGGCTGGCGATTGAGTGACGAAATAGATGCCGACGCCCTTGGAACGGATCAGGCGCACGACTTGCTCGACGCGATTGACCAGCTCCTTCGGCGCGTCGCGGAAGAGGAGGTGGGCTTCGTCGAAGAAGAAGACGAGTTTGGGCTTATCCTGGTCGCCGACTTCGGGCAGCTCTTCCCAGAGTTCGCTCATCAGCCAGAGCAGGAAGGCGGAGTAGAGGCGGGGGCTCTGCACAAGGCGCTCGGACGCGAGCACGTGGATCGTGCCCTTGCCATCCTCGCGCGTGCGCAGCAGCTCTTCGAGCTTGAAAGCCGGCTCGCCGAAGAAATGGTCGGCGCCGTCCATTTCGAGTTGCAGCAATTTGCGCTGCAGCGCGGCGATCGATTGCGGCGTGACCAGGCCGTATTGCTTGCCGATATCGTCGGCGTTTTCGGAGATGTACGTCAGCAGCGCGCGCAGATCGTTGAGATCGAGCAGCAGGCCTTCGTTCTTGCCGGCTTTGATCCAATCGTCGGCGATGCGGAAGGCGATGGTGAGCGCGCCGGCTTGGGCATCCGTGGCTTCCAGCACCCGCCCCATCAGCACCGGGCCCATTTCGGTGACCGTGGTGCGGACCGGGTGGCCAAGTTCGCCATAGACGTCCCAGAACACGGCCGGCATGGCCTCGGGCGTCAGCGGCAGATTGATTTCCGCGGCGCGCGCTGTGGCCCAAGCCGGGGGCGGATCGCCGTTGGCGGCGACGCCGGATAGATCGCCTTTGATGTCGGCGGCGAAGACATTGACGCCCTCGCGCGCGAAGGCTTCGGCCAGCACCTGCAGTGTGACGGTCTTGCCGGTTCCCGTGGCGCCGGCGATCAGGCCGTGGCGGTTGGCGCGCTTCAGAGCCATGCTCTGGATCCCTTCCGGGGACGCGCCAATCTCTATGCTTGCCGCCATTCTTCGGCCTCCTTGCTTCGCGCAACAGCTTGGCGCATCGGGTGTTTATGGCGCAAGCCAGGCAGGAGAGGCAGATGGATTTGTCGCAACGCGGCGCCCTGTGGATTATCGCCGCCGGCGTCATCGCCGCCGGACTTTATTACCTGCGTGAGCCGTTGTCGCAATTCGCCATGGCGCTGATCTTGTGGCTGGCGATCGACGGCTTGGCTGAAACACTCGACAAGCGGATTCCGTTTACGCCGCGCTGGGTGGCGCTGCCGGCGGCGATCGTCATCGTGCTCGGGATCATCGCGGTCGTCGGTGTGATCGTTGTGGAGAACGTCGCCGCGATCCTGGCCGATCAGACCCGTTACGAATTCCGCCTCAACCAAGTGCTGAGCCAAGCGCATGAAGCGCTCGGCGTGCCGGGGCGCTCGCCGACGGTGCGCGATCTGATCGCCAATCTCGATCCGACGCGGCTCGCGGGCGAGATCGGCGAAAGTCTGCAGAACCTCGTTTCCAGCACCATCTTCACGCTGATCTTTCTGGCGTTCCTGTTTCCCGCCGCCAGCGTGATGAGCGACAAGCTCGATCTGATCTTTCGCGGCAAAGGTAAGCGAGAAGCGTCACGCGATGTCATCGCGCGCATTCGTGTTTCGATGGAGCGCTATCTCTGGGTTCAAACAGTGATGAGCCTGATTATTACGGGGCTCACGTTTACAACACTGACGATTATTGGCCTTGAGAATGCGTTGTTTTGGTCGTTCCTGATCTTCTTTCTCAATTATATTCCAACCATTGGTTCGATCGCCGCGGTTGTCCTGACAACAGCTGTCGCCCTTGTACAATTCCCGACGCTCGGACCTGTAGCCGCGGTTTTCGCGGGCGTGAGCGTTTGGCAATTCGTCATTGGAAATTTCGTGCAGCCGCGCATGACAGGAGATTCATTGAACCTTTCAGCGGTCGTCGTGCTGCTTGCCTTGGCGATCTGGGGCTTGGTGTGGGGCATCGTCGGCGCGTTTCTCGCCGCGCCGCTCACGGTGATGATCATGATTGTATTGGCGCAATTTCCGTCGACGCGCTGGATCGCAATTCTGCTCTCCGCCGACGGCAAACCAACGCCGGATGTAAAGACTGCAGACTAGCTCCGAGTCCGGATCAAATTGATCTTGCGAATCGGCGCCGAACATGTATCGATTTTGTTACGAACGTCGCCGGGGCTTGGGACGTTTCTAGCTACTAACGACACTTGCACCGGCGCGCGCTCGAAACGTCATTCGACGTATCGATCCGTTTTGTGTGGGCTCGAGCGGGGGGCTTCATTCACGCGGACCGTGACCGTCCCAGGACCAGGCCTCCGCGTGCGTCCCCCAC
The DNA here is from genome assembly GCF_036392335.1 of Vitreimonas sp. Lineage (NCBI taxonomy): Bacteria > Pseudomonadati > Pseudomonadota > Alphaproteobacteria > Hyphomonadales > Hyphomonadaceae > Vitreimonas > Vitreimonas sp. The sequence goes on along the minus strand of NZ_DASVYD010000058.1, from coordinate 64,244 downwards.
CCAGCCTGCTGCGAGGCCTGCAGGCGCCGTCGGACAGCTTGTCCCCGTCCGACGGCGCCGCCAATTTTCTGAAATCGTGCTTGTGTGATCCGGCCATGCGCTAACGCAGGCCGCTTGGCCGACTTTGCGGTCGGAGAACGGCCGTATCGGTGTTGCGCCTTCCGCTGGGGAGGCTAGGTTCGCGCCAAAATCTAACGCGTTCCAGCGCCTGCCGAATTGCGGCGCCGGACGCTCTCAGGAAACGCTTCATGGACGCCGCTGCGCGTGCGGAACTCCCGCAAACCGCCGATCAATTCATCACAACCGCAGCTCAAGGTCCCTGGCCGGCCTTTCGCGCCAACGGGGCCATCGACGCAGCCGCCGAGGCATTCCTGCGGGGGCTCTATGAAGACGCCTCCGCCGACGAATTGGGCGATCTGAGCCTGGCTGATCTGGCGGCGCTGGCGCACGAGTTCTGGCTGTGGCGCGGCGAGCGGACGCCGGAGCAGCAATCTTCGCGGATTCGCCCGGGCATTGGTGCGGGCGGGCGGGCGCTGGAGCGCGACATCCTGGAGATCGTCGGCCCCGACATGCCGTTCCTGGTGGATTCGGTCATGGGCGAGTTGGCCGACCAAGGCGTGGCCGCGCTTGCCATGTTCCACCCGGTTGCGCCGGCGCCGGATGGGCGCGGGCGAGAATCGCTCATTCAGGTGCACTTGCCGCGTCTGTCGGCGCAGCGGGCGAAGGCGCTGCATGAGGGGGTGCGCGATACGCTGGCGGCGGTGCGCGTCTCGGTGAAGGACTTCCAGGCCATGCGCCAACGCATGCTGGCGTGCGCCGAAGAGCTGGAAGGGGCCAAGAGCAATGCGCCGGCGGACGAGGTGGCGGAGGCGGTCGCGCTGCTGCGCTGGCTCGCGGCCGACAAGTTCACCTTCCTCGGCTCGCGCGATTACAAGTATCAGCGTCTGCCCGACGGCAGCTACAAGCCGGACGAACCAGAGATCCTTTCGGCGACCTGCCTCGGCGTGCTGCGCGATCTCGATCTTTACGTTCTGCGCAGCTCGGCCGAGCCGATGATGCTGACGCCGGAATTGCGCCGGCTGATGGATGAGCCGACGCCGCTGGTCGTCTCCAAGTCGACGATCCGCGCGCGGGTGCATCGCCGCACCGCCGCCGATTTCGTCAGCGTGAAGCGCTATAATGACAAGGGCGAGGCGATCGGCGAAGTGCGCTTCGTCGGTCTCTTCACAAGCGAGAGCTTCACCGAGCCGACGCGCAATATCCCGATCCTGCGCCGCAAGGCCGAGTGGGTGATGGAGCAAGCGGGGTTCGCCGCCGGCGGCCACAACGCCAAGTCGTTGCGCAAGATCATCGAATATTACCCGCGCGAAGAGCTGTGGCAGATGTCGCGCGAGGATTTGCTCGGCATCGCGCGCGGCATTCTGCATCTGCTGGATCGCCCGCGCGCGCGTGTGTTCACGCGTCGCGACCGGTTCAACCGTTTTGCCTCCGCGCTCGCTTATATTCCAAAGGAACGCTTCAATTCGGAGCTGCGCGAACGTGTCGGCGAAGCGATCGCCCGACGCTATGGCGGGGTGGTCGAAAGCTTCCAGCCGCAACTGGGCGAAGGCCAGCTTGCACGCGTGCTGTTCGTGATCGGCGACATCGACAAGACGCGCGCCGATCCCGACCCACGGGTGCTCGACGCGGAAGTCGCGGCGCTCACGCACACTTGGGAAGATGCGTTTGGCGAAGATCTGCTGCGCAGCGATCTGTTCAGTGCGGCGGCGCGGGAGCAAGTGGAGGCGCGTTTCGAGGGCGCGTTCACGGCGGCTTATCGCGAACGTTACCCGGTGCATGAGGCGCTGATCGACACAGCGCAGATTCTGACCGCGCACGACGAGGAGATCATCCGCGCACGCGCCTATCGTCTGCCAGACGACGCCGAAAACACGATGCGCTGCAAATTCTATGCGCGTGGCGATGTGTTGGCGCTCTCGGCCACCGTGCCAATTCTTGAGAACATGGGGCTCTTCGTCGACTCGGAAGTGAATTTCGAGCTGCAGCTGAAAGCGGGCGCGCTCTATCCGGCGCAGCGCATCCACGTGCACGACATCGAGACGCGCTCCGCTGATGGCAAACCAATCGATCTCGAGCGCGCCGGCAAGCAATTCGAACACGCCTTCGCCGCGATATGGACGGGCAAGGCCGAGAATGACGGTTTCAATCGCCTGATCCTGGCGCTGCCATGCTCGTGGCGCGAAGCGGCCCTGGTGCGCGCTCTGGCGCGGTATCGTCAGCAGACCGGACTCGATCCGACCCAAGCGGTGCAGGAACAGGCGCTGGCGAACAATCCAAAGATCGCCGCGCTGATCCTCGCGTTCTTCAAAGCGCGCTTCGATCCGAATTTGCCGGAGACCATGGAGACGCGGGAAAGCCGCTCGTCAAAGCTGGAATTCTTGATTGAAGCGGCGCTGAACGATGTTGTCAGCCTCGACGAAGACCGCGCACTGCGCCGCATTGCGCATTTGGTGAAGGCGATCCGGCGGACGAATTATTATCAGCTGGGCCCCGATGGGCAGCCGAAGGCGTATATGTCGTTCAAGATCGACAGCCACGCCGTCGCCGAATTGCCGGCGCCGAAGCCATACCGCGAAATCTGGGTCGCAAGCCCGCAGGTCGAAGGTGTGCATCTGCGCTTCGGTCCGGTGGCGCGCGGCGGCTTGCGCTGGTCCGACCGGCGCGACGATTTCCGCACAGAAGTGCTCGATCTCGTTAAAGCGCAGCAGGTGAAGAACGCCATTATCGTGCCGGTTGGCGCCAAGGGCGGCTTCTTCCCGAAGCGTTTGCCGGCGCGCGGCGCGCCTGGTTTCCAGGAAGCGGGCGTGGAGGCGTACAAGACTTTCCTGCGCGGCCTGCTCGACATCACCGACAACATCGCCGCCGATGGCGTGAAGGCGCCGGAAAAGGTGGTGCGCTGGGACGGCGATGACGCCTACCTCGTTGTCGCCGCCGACAAAGGCACAGCGACCTTCTCCGATATCGCCAACGGCATCAGCGCCGAATATGGCCATTGGTTGGGCGACGCCTTCGCGTCGGGCGGTTCGGTCGGCTACGACCACAAAGCCATGGGCATCACGGCCAGGGGCGCGTGGGAGGCGGTGAAGCGCCACTTCCGCGAGATCGGCAAGGACATCCAGAACGAAGAATTCAGTGTCATCGGCGTGGGCGACATGTCGGGCGATGTGTTCGGCAACGGCATGTTGTTGTCGCGCAAGATCAAGCTGCTCGCCGCGTTCGATCACCGCGACATCTTCATCGATCCAAACCCGACCGACGTTGAAGCGAGTTGGGTGGAGCGCAAGCGTCTGTTTGATACGCCGCGCACGTCCTGGCAGGACTACAACAAGGCGCTGATCTCCAAGGGCGGCGGCGTGTTCTCGCGCAGCCTGAAGTCGATCGACATTTCACCGGAGATCGCGGCGCTGACCGGCATCGAGAAGGCGTCGGTGACGCCCACCGAGCTGATGCACGCGCTCTTACTTAGCCAGTGCGAGCTGCTCTGGTTTGGCGGCATTGGCAATTACATCAAGGCGCGCAGCGAAGGCCACGCCGACGTCGGCGACAAGGCCAATGATGCGATCCGCGTCGATGGCGAGGATGTGCGTGCGCAAGTGATCGGCGAGGGCGCGAACCTTGGCGTCACCCAGAAGGGCCGCATCGCCTTCGCGCGCAATGGCGGGCGCATCAATACGGACGCGATCGACAATAGCGCCGGCGTCGATACGTCGGACCACGAGGTCAATATCAAGATCTTGCTGGGCGATGCGATCCGCAGCGGTGCGTTGAAGGCGGACGCCCGCGACAAGCTGCTCGAGTCGATGACCGATGAAGTTGGTGCGCTGGTATTGGAGGACAATTACAATCAGACCGGCGCGATAAGCATTGCTCAAGCGAGCGCAACGGCCGATCTCGATAGCCACGAGCGCTTCATTCAGCGTCTGGAAGCGGCGGGAAAGCTGTCGCGTCGGGTCGAAGGGCTGCCGCTGACGGGAGAGATTTCGTCGTTACGCGCAGCGAAACAAGGACTGACGCGGCCGGAACTGGCCAAGCTCGTCGCTTACGCAAAGATCGACCTGTTCGACGCGATCGTGGCGTCGGATGCGCCGAACGACCCGGCGTTCAAAGAGCCGCTGAAGACCTATTTCCCGCAAGAGCTCTGGAAATTCGAGCCGCAGATGCAGACGCACCGTCTGCATCGCGAGATCATCGCCACTAAGTGGGCCGACGATGTCGTCAATCGCTGCGGGCCGTCTTTCGTGGATCGCGTCCGCGATATTTCGCGCGCCGACGCCGTGACCGTGGCGCGTGCGTTCGAGGCGACGCGGCGCATCTTCGATTTGGAGGCCTTGGTCGATCGCATCAATGCGCTCGACAATAAGGCGCCGGCGGCGGCGCAGATTGCGCTGCACCAGCGTGTGGCGGGCGCTTTGCGGCGTGGCACCGTATATCTCGCGCGCAATGGCGGCTTTGACCGCGAGACGCCGCCCTCGATCCTCGACGTTGTGCGCCTCTACCGAGAGCCGGTTGAGGCGCAGCGCAAGACCTTGTTGGACGATTTGTCCACGATCGAGCAGCAGCGGGTGGACGTGCGCCGCAAGACTTTGCTTGATCTCGGCGCCCCGGCGGATTTGGCCGAGGAGGCGGCGCTATTGTCGCCGCTCACGCTTTCGCTCGACGTGGCGGATTTGGCGCGTCGCGCGGCGTGGCCGATCCAGCCAGCGTCGACTTTGCACTGCGTGATCGGCGCGGAGCTTGGACTCGATGCGTTGCGCGATGCGGCGATGAATTTGCGGCTCGATCAGCATTGGGACCGCTTGGTCGTACGCCGCGCGGCGGATGATTTTGGCGAGATGCAGCTGAGGCTGGCGGAGGCGGCGGCGAAGGCGCTGGGCGCGCCGGCGCACACGGATGCGGCGTCGGTGACGCAAGCGGCAAAAACTTGGCTTGGCTCGCTCGGGCAGCCGGCCTCGCGCGCGCAAGCGGCGTTCGCCGAGCTGAACGCGCAGGGACCCTGGACCTTCGCCAAGCTGATGCTGATTTCAGCCGAGTTCAACGCGCTGGTGAGCTCGGTGCGTTGATCCTCGGACCGCCAGCTTCCAGCCGGCACTCTGTTTCAACTTGCGCCGGCGGTGCTCGGTTAAATGAAGATGCCGGCTGGAAGCCGGCGGTCCGATGTGGCTTACAGCCCCGCGATCATATCCCTGATCATGTCGTGCTCACGCGCGGTGGCTGCTGGGTCGAAGCGGACGCGGGGGTCGGTGGCGTGCGGGTCTTCGAAGGCGTGGGTGGCGCCCTCGAAGAATACGATGTCAAGCGAGGGGCTGCGCAGGCGCTGGCGTTCGAGTGTGCCGCGGGTTTGGCCGACGATGTAATCGTGCTGCGCGACGATAGCGGTGCTGCGTGGCGCGAGGCGCCAATCGCGGCGGCCCGCGAGCGAGCCCACGCCCGTGTAGGGATAGACGATCAATGTCGCGCTCAAGCCCGCGAGCGGTTCGTCCGGCAAATCTTCCAGGCGTGTGGCGCGGCGCATCTCGGCGCCGGCCCGCAGTGCGAGCGCGTCCATGATGGTCCAGGCGCCATGACTCCAGCCGATGGCGCCGAGGCGCGACTGGTCGGCCCAGCTCTGTTGTCGCGCCCAGGCGAGGGCGGCGTAGAGATCGCCGGCGCGCTCGCGGCCTTGTAGGCGCGCGCCGGTGCACACGGTGGCAAGCGCCGCGACGCGGCTGATGCCACGCGGGCGATAGGAATCGACGTTGATCACAGCCGCGCCGGCGCGCACGGCGACTTGGCTCATCTCATCGAGGAACGGGCGCGGGCCGCCGCAGCCATGCATCATGACGATGACGGGGAATGGCCCGTCGCCTTCAGGGCGCGCGACGTCGAAATGCGGCGCGAGCAATGCGACGCGATCCTGCAAAGTTTCCGCCGCAACCGGCATCGCCGCACCCATGAGCGCAAGGACGAGGGCGATGATGGCAAAAATCATGCGGCGCAAACAAGGCCGCATCGACGTTAGTGCCGGAAATGGCGCATGCCGGTGAAGGCCATGGCGATTTCGGCGTCGTCGGCGGCTTTGATCACCTCGTCGTCGCGGATCGAGCCGCCCGGCTGGATCACCGCCGTTGAGCCGGCTTGCACCGCCTGCAGCAAGCCGTCGGGGAAGGGGAAGAACGCATCCGAGGCGCAGACTGATCCGATCGTTTTGGGGTCGGCCCAGCCCTTGGCGTGCGCGACGTCTTCGGCCTTCAAGCGGGCGACGCGCGCGGAATCCACGCGGCTCATTTGGCCTGCGCCAATGCCAACGGTAGCGGCGTCTTTCACATAGATGATGGCGTTGGATTTGACGTGCTTGGCGACTTTGAACGCGAAGATCATGTCGCGCACTTGCGCGTCGGTCGGCTGCTTCTTGGTGACGAATTTGAGGTCGGCGGCGGTGACTCGACCATTATCGCGGTTCTGCGCGAGGAAGCCGCCGGCGATGGTCTTGATTGAAAGGCCGGGCGCAGCTGGATCAGGCAAGCCGCCGGTGACGAGCAGGCGGAGGTTCTTTTTCTTCGCGAACACCGCGACCGCGTCTTCATCCGCCTCTGGCGCGATCACCACTTCGGTGAAGATGTCGGCGATGGCTTCGGCGGCGGCTTTATCCAAGCGGCGGTTCAAGGCGACGATGCCGCCGAACGCCGAGACGGAATCGCATTCCAGCGCGCGCTGATAGGCTTCCAGCAAGTTCGCGCCTTGCGCCACGCCGCACGGATTGGCGTGCTTGATGATGGCGACGGCGGCGGTTTCCTTCGGATCAAACTCGGCGACCAGTTCGAACGCGGCGTCGGTGTCGTTCAGATTGTTGTAGCTGAGCTCTTTGCCTTGCAGCTGCTTGGCCGTGGCGACGCCGAAGCGTTGCTCGGCTGTTGTATAGAATGCCGCGTGCTGGTGCGGGTTTTCGCCATAGCGCAGGCTTTGCTTCAGCTTGCCGCCGAGCGCGCGCCAGGTCGGCGTCGTCTCGCCGAGCTGATCCGCATACCAAGACGAGATGGCCGCATCATATGCGCCGGTGCGCGAGAAGGCCTTCGCCGCGAGCTTTTTGCGTAGCGCCAATGTCGTGCCGCCATGTGCCTTGGCCTCTTCGAGAATCGCGGCCATGTCGTCCGCATCGGTGGCGACAGCGATGAAGCCGTAATTCTTCGCCGCCGCGCGGATCATCGCCGGGCCGCCAATGTCGATGTTCTCGATGCAGGTGTCGAAGTCGGCGCCGCGCGCGACCGTTTCCTCGAACGGGTAGAGGTTCACATAGAGCACGTCGAACGCTTCGATGCCGTGCTCTTTCATGGCGCCGGTGTGCTCGGCGTTGTCGCGCAGCGCGAGCAGGCCGCCATGCACTTTCGGGTGCAACGTCTTCACGCGGCCATCCATCATTTCCGGAAAGCCGGTGATTGCGCTGACGTCATCCACCTTCAGCCCAGCGTCCGCGATCGCCTTCTTGGTGCCGCCGGTGGAAATGAGTGCTGCGCCCAGGCCGGAGAGCGCCTTGGCGTGATCGATCAGGCCGGTCTTGTCCGACACCGAAATAAGGGCGCGCTTGATGGGGAGGATGTCTGTCATGGCGGGACCTTTCGGCCGGTAATGTGACGAATTTGTTGGGCTGTGCATGGCCTCGACTCGCCGCGTGGTCAATGCGGCGGGCTGACGGTCTGGCGCGGCGCATTCATAAAAGCGATGCGGGCGGCGCCTTCGGGTGTGCTAGAGGCGCGGCCCAGGGAGACGCGACATGCCGCAGGCCAATAATGACACGCGCTTTTGGGACCGCACTGCACGCAAATACGCCAAGGACCCGATCGCGGATGTCGCTGGCTATGAGCGGACCCTTGCGGAGACGCGCCGCTATCTGAAGGCAGGCGACGCGGCGTTCGAGTTCGGCTGTGGCACCGGCACCACCGCACTCAAGCTCGCGCCGTCGGTCGGTCACCTGACGGCCACCGACATCTCCAGCGAGATGATCGCCATTGCGCGCGAGAAGGCGGCGGCGGCGGGCGTCACGAACGTCTCGTTCGAAGTCGTTACGCCGGATGCGTCGACCTTTCCCGACGCGGCGTTTGATGTCGCGCTTGGCTTCAACGTGCTGCATCTCGTGGCCGCGCGGGACGCCGCCTTGCGCGGCGTGCATCGTATACTCAAGCCTGGGGGCTTGTTTGTTTCCAAAACACCCTGCCTGTCGGAGATGAATCCGGCGATCCGGTTGGTGGTGCCGCTTATGCAGGCGATAGGCAAAGCGCCCTATGTCGCATTCTTATCTGCCGAGCAATTGGAGCGCGCGATCGTCGGGGCGGGCTTTGTGATCATCGAGCGCGCACGACACGCCACGAAAGGCAAAGACGTGCGGCCTTTCATCGTCGCACGGAAGATGTGATCAAGCCCGCGCCAGCGCCCAGCGGATGCGATTGGGTGGCGCGAGGCCGTGGCCCATCGGGTCGGCGGCGCCAGTGAGCACGATTTGCGTGCTTTCGCGCGGGGCGGGGCCGCCCCAATAGATTGAAGGCTCAATGCTGATCTCGGGCGCGTCGGTGCGCAATCGCCAGCGTTGGCCGCTCGGCGTCTCCAGCAGCGCCATTTGGTGCTCAACCAGTTTGGCGCGCACGTCCGGGTGCAGGTGGAAGCGGGCGACGTAGGGAATGTCCTTCTTCCAGGTCACGCCTTTGAGCTTCACGGGGCGGATCAACTCATCGATGCCGCGCAGATTCTTGCCTTCGTGGTCGATGAAGAGATAGCGCCGGTGCAGGAGGCCGAATTTGTCGCGATAGCCGTCATGACGGCCCTGCACGGTGATGCCGCTTTCATCGGACGAGCGACGGACGTCGTCCAGCGTGGGGCCCGAGATGCGCGCCGGACCTTTGCCACGGCGCGGTTCTTCGAGCGCGGCGGATAGCGAGTCGGCGAGCACCAGGGTGGAGTGCGCATTCGTGACGCGTGCGGCCATGCGCGCGGCGGGCTCCAATTCTCGCGTGGCGCCGACATTGACGATGATGCGCTCGCGCTCGCTTGAAAGCTCGAAAGAAAGCGCGCTGGCGTGTGCGCGTTCGGAATAGGCGAGCGGCGGGGCTGTGCCGACGTCGAACACAACACGCAGGGGGCCGGCCTCAAGGCGTTGATAGCCCGTGTGCGTGGCGAATTGGAAATTGCGCGGCTCGCCGCCGACGCGCGCGAGCACGGCGTCGATTGAAGCCGCGGAATCCTCAGAGCCGCCGTGGAAGCAGGCGAGCCCGCCATCGCCGAGGCGCAGCATGCGCAACATGTTGGCAAGCTTGGGCATGGCATCGCGCACGAGCTGCGGCGGGTCTTCCAGCATCTCGCAGGCGGTGACCATGTCGCAGAGCGCATCGGCCAGGGCTTCGGGCGAGCGCGAGAGGTGACCGCCATCGGAGAAGAATTGCTTGGCGCAGGCCTCGATCAACATCTCCTCGCCTTGCTCGGCGAGGCGGATGGCGTCGGGAAATCCCGCGGCGCCGGCGAGGATCAGGGCGGCGCCGGCTTTGATCGAGCCCAGTTGGCGTTCGCTCAATTCGCTTTGCGCCAACATCAGCATGCGCGCTTGCCGCGCCGCGGAGCGCAGCAGCGCGACGCGATGCTCGGGCGCGCCCATCTCGAACGCGGGCCGGCCCCAACAGAGCCACGCAAACAAGCGCTCGGCGGTGAGCTCCGGATCCCACGCCAGTTCGTCCCATTCGCCGTAATCAACAACCCAGGATTCGATCAGGTCGGCGATTCGGCCGCTGGCGGAGGGCCCGATCGCGGCGAGGTCGATCAGCCAGGAAAACGAATGCAGCCGTGCGGTGAAATGGCGTGACGGATGCGGCGCGCGCCAGGGCAAAGCGTGTTCGCCAGCCATGCGCTCGGCGGCGATGCGCCATTGGCCGCGGCCGAGTTCACGCCCGCGCTCGGAATCGCCCACGCGCGGATCGTCGCCCCATTGATTGATGCGGTCAGGTGCATTGATGTCGCGCAGGCGTATCCGGTGAAACGGGTTCGCGCGCCAGATGTCGCTCACCGGGATCGGCCTCACCGGCCGTCGGGGAGGGGAGACCGGCGCATTCATGCCGCTCAGGCCGGCGCCCTTAAACGCGCGATATTGTCGGCGTAGGCGCTTGGGTCGCCGCCATAGACAGCGGTGCCGGCGACGAGCGCCGTGGCGCCGGCGGCGATGACGCGCGGCGCCGTCTTAGCGTTCACGCCGCCATCGACTTCGAGGATGATGTCGCGTCCGCTCGCATCGATTTTGCGACGCAGCTTTTCGATCTTTGGCAACGCGGTCTCGATGAAGCTCTGGCCGCCAAACCCAGGGTTCACGCTCATCACCAGAATGAGGTCGACCAGATCAATGACTGGATCCACCGCCTCTGCCGGCGTGCCCGGATTGAGTGAGATGCCGGCCTTTGCGCCGGTCGCTTTGATCGCCTGCAAGGTGCGATGCACGTGTGGGCCGGCTTCGGGATGAACAGTGATGATGTCGGCGCCGGCGTCACGGAAGGCTTGGATGTAGGGATCGACCGGCGCGATCATCAAATGCACGTCGAACGGGAGCTTCGCGTGCGGCCGGATCGATTTCACCACGCCTGGGCCGATGGAGATATTGGGCACGAAATGGCCGTCCATCACATCGACATGGATCATGTCGGCGCCGGCGGCTTCCGCCGCGCGAACTTCCTCGCCCAATTTGGAAAAATCCGCCGCAAGGATCGAAGGTGCTATGAGCGTCCGCGCCATACCTTCTCGTACCCCGCGCCGGGGAGGGCGCGCAAGGCGAGCCGGTTCCCTTGTGGATTAAGTGCGCAGCAATCGCGCGGCATAGAAGCCGTCGAGGCCGCCAAGCTCGGGCCAGAAGCCGGGTTGGGTGCGCATGTCACCGTCGGCGGTGATGAACTCGGCAGGGATTTCGTTCGTCAGCGCCTCGCGGCGCCAGCCCTTACGCAGCGCTTCCGCAACGATTCCAGGGCCTTCCTCGGGCTCGAGCGAGCAGACGGCGTACACAAGCGGCGCGCCGGGCTTCAGCAATTTGGCGCTGGCGGCGAGAAGTGGGCCCTGCAGCTCGGCGAGCGCGCGCACGTCGGTGGGCCGGCGCAGCCAAGCGACGTCGGGGTGGCGCCGGAGTGTGCCAGTTGAAGTGCATGGCGCGTCGAGCAGCACGGCGTCGAACGGCTCGGCGCGGAATTCCAGCGCGTCGGCGCAGATCACGTCGGCCTTGAGATTGGTGCGCGCCAAGTTTTCGCGCAGGCGTTTCAAGCGCGTCTCCGACTTGTCCACCGCGGTGACGTGAGCGCCAGCGGCGGCAAGTTGCAGCGTCTTGCCGCCAGGCGCGGCGCAGAGATCAAGCACCCGCTTGCCCCGCACGTCGCCGAGCAATTTCGCTGGCAACGCCGCCGCAGCGTCCTGCACCCACCAAGCGCCATCCTCGAAACCGGGCAGGGTGTCTATTGGCGCTGGATCGCTGAGGCGCACGCTCCCAGTCGGCGTCACCACGCCGCCAAGCTTCTCAGCCCAGCCGGCGGCGTCGTCCTTCACGCTGATGTCGAGCGGGGCTTCGTGCAACAGGGCTTCGGCCATGCGTGGCGCCGCCTCGCCATAGGTCGCGCGCCAGCGCGTGTAGAGCCAAGCCGGCAGATCGGCGCCTGGGGGCAGTGACTTCAGAATTTCCGCACCATTGCCGGCCACCTTGCGTAGCACGGCGTTCATCAGCTTGGCGAAGCCGCGCGCCTCGCGCATGTGATTGGCGGTTTCGACCGTCTCGCCTACGGCGGCGTGCGCGGGCGTGCCGAGCACCAGCAATTGCGTCGCCCCGAGATGCAATAGTGCGCGCGCATGCTGGGCGCTGTCGGGTAGCGGCCGCTGCAGGAATTGGGAGAGCACGGCGTTTACGCCGCCGAGGCGGCGCAGGCCGGCCGTCACAAGCGCACGCGCGAAGGCGCGGTCGCGGCCTTCAAGCGCGCTGAAGCTTGGCGTCTCGGCCATCGCATCTTCCAGCGCGCGGCCGCGTTCCATCACGGCGACGAGCAAATCGGTGGCGGCGCGGCGAGCACTCAAGGCGTAGGCGCGTTCGTGTATTGCACGTCGACGCGCGCACGACGGAACTCGGTGAGGCGGATGACGGCGCGGCGTGGCCAGGGCGTGGTGATCCGCACGACCGGCGCGAAATTCGAGTCGGGCATCAAAGCGAACCAGACTTCGCCATGGGGAATACGCGTGCGGCCAGCATCGCGCGGCTCATAGCCGGCCACGGCGACATAAGCGAGCGAGCATTTTAGCACATCGCCTTGATAGCCGGCGTCGTCGACGCTCTCGATCTGGCCGTCGGCGATTTCGAGCAGGTAGTGGAAACGTCCGTCAAAGGTTGGGTAGGCGCCGGCGCAACGACGGGTTTGACCGACATCGATTGACATCGCGATCATTGATGAGAGCGGATCGCGCGAGAGACGGCGTTGCGCGTCATTGGTCGCAGGCTGTCCCCAGAGGCGGTAGTTCGGTGTGATTTCCGCGCTCACGGCGCCGCCTTCTCCCACTTGCAGGGCGATCTGGCGGCGCTTGCGGCTGTACCTGTGATCGAGATCGTAGCGTCGCCAGAAAACAGCGCCATTGTGGATGTCGCCCGAGGCGGAAGCCTCGATCGCGGTGCGCTCGAACACGTTGATGAAGCCGCTCGATTGCAGCGACGTGGCGACGTCATAGCCATCGTCGCGGACATCGGCATCGACGACGATACCGCCGAGCGGGATCACGCCCATGCCGGTGGCGTCGTAGCGCAGCACAAACCGCTCCGCCGCCGCTGGCGCGGCGAAGGTGAACAGCGCGGCAAGAACCGTGATGAGGCGACGCATGCCGCGACTTTAGTGGCGGCGCTGGGCGAGTCCATCGCGTCGCGGCAGCTCAGGTGCGGACCAGCCCCTGGAGTGGGCGCGCGGCGTCGCTGGCGGGGAAGGCTTCACGCTCAAGCGCGGCGCTGGCGATGCGCAGATGGTCGGCGAGCACGCCTTTGAACACGGCGCGGAGATCGGTGGTGGGACGCAGATCGCGATCCTCGTAGAGCGCGCCGCGGGCGAGGCCGGGCCAGTCGGCGAGCACACGCCCCCCATTCACAGCGCCGCCCGCGAGAAACGCAGCCGCACCCGTGCCGTGATCGGTGCCGTTCGCACCATTGGGTGCGGCGGTGCGGCCGAATTCAGTCGCGATAATCACGATCGTATTCGCCCAGGCGGCGCCCATTTCGGTCTTGAAGGCGTCGAGGCCGTCATCGAGCGCGGTGAGGCCGCGCGCGAGCGGACCTTGTTCCAAGCCCTGGTTGGCGTGGGTGTCCCAGCCGCCGACCTCCATGACCGCAGCGATCGGGCCGCCATCGTCCTTTAGGAACCGCGCCGCGATCTGCGCCAGTGGGGTGATCGTCCGCGGACCTGCGCGGTTCATGTCGCTGGCGCCGGACTCCATGGCTATTGCATTGGCGCTCATGGCGGATTCAAGCGCGTGGGCGAGTGCGGGATCGCGCGCTTCGTAGAGGGCGAGCATACGCGCCATCGTGTCCGTGTTCACATCGGGCAATGTGGATGGCGACCACGTCGACACGGGCGTTCGGCCGCGCAGGATCAGCGGCGCTTGGGCGGAGAGGGCAAGGCCCATCTCCGGTCGCGACTGCGGCAGCGCGCCAAGCGCCTTGTTGAGCCACCCTTCTGTGCGCGCGAACGGGCGCACGCCGCCCGTCTCCAATACGTTCTGTGCGTCGAAGTGCGAACGCTCGCGATAGGCCGTCGCGCAGGCATGAATCGGCAGCAATTCCTGGGCGCGGTAAAGCGCGTGCATTTTGCGCAGATTTGGATGCAGCGCGAATGTGCTGTCGAGCTGTAGCGCCGTCGCGCGCTCGACCGCGAGGCGTCCGCGTAAGCTGGCGTAGCTAGGATCGCCGACTGGCGCCACGGCCGAAAGCCCGTCGAGGCCGCCGCGCAGGACGATGACGAGCAGACGTTTGTCGGTGGTTAGCGCTTGGCCGAAGGCGAACAGGGGGAAGGAGAGTGCGCCGGCGCCGGCCACGCCCGCGAGCAGCGTACGTCGGTTCAACATGCTCATCTCCGTTGCATCTCTGGCGCGCCGAAGAGCAATGCGAGGCCTTGCGCGGGACTCTCGGCGCGCATGATTGCGGTACGGGTTTCGTCGCCCATGGCAGGGCCAAGGCACGCGTCGCCGAGTGCGATGGGGCTTAGGTCCGCGCGGGCAATTCGATTTGAGAACGCCTGCGCGAACTCGAGCCGCTTCCACACAAGATCGGCGGTGAGCCAAGCGTCGGCGATGTCGGCCCAGCCATCGGGGCCAGGCGCGGCATAGGGGCGTTGGCCCATGGCGGTGAGCGCCGCGATTCCAGCGCCCGGCGGCAGTTGGCGCGCATCGACAGCACGCAGCAGCGTGATGGCGTATTCCTCCGGGCGCTTGAACTTCGCGCGCGGCGTTTCCCAGGCTTCGGGACTATCGACGAGGGCTTCCATGGTCTCGCGCAAGTCTCCGTCGCTGCGCTCGAATGCGTTGGCGACGCGGACGATCGCGGCTTCGGGCGGTGCGTCGGCGATGTAGTGGCGGCAGAGTTTCGTGGCGATGAAGCGCGCGGTGGCGGGATGGCGCGCGAGATCGTTGAGCGCGGCCTCGCCTTGGGCGACACCCTCCTGCCTGTAAGTGCGGCCGAGCAATGTTTTGGGGCCGGGCTCGTGTGCATCGGCGTCGAATTCGAAGAGCGCGCCACCGTTTCGTTCACCGCGCGCGTCGCTGATAAAATCACGCAGGCGCGCGCGCTGGTAGGTCCAGCCAGTGATGATTGCTGCGAGCGATTGCACATCGGCCTGCGTGTAGCCGCCGGTTACGCCGAGCGTATGCAGTTCGAGGATTTCACGGGCGAGGTTTTCGTTGATGCCGGTGGGGCGGCCGCCGCCCGGCAGACGCCGCGCGCGGCGCGGGTTTTGCGCGCTGGCGCTGTTGGGGCCGACCGAAAGCCAATTGTCGAGATAAACGATCATGCCCGGATGCTTGCTCGACGCGCGCAGCATGTCGGCGAATTTGCCGCCGACGTGCGGACGGATCGCGTCTTTCTCGAATGAGGGCGGCAAGGCGATGGCGGCGGGCTTGGCGGTCGAGACGGTGAAATGGTTGGACCAGAAATGGACCAGCCGCTCATGCACGGGGCGTTCGCTGGTGATGGCGGCTTCGAGGCGGGCCGCGACCGCGCGCGTAGCGCGTTCGCGGAAGTTCTCGACGAAATCTTCCTCGACGGAGAGGCGCCGCAATTCTTCTTGCGTTACGCCTTGGCGCTCCGCGCGTTCTTCCAGGCGCGCCGCATTGCCGCCGTTCAACCTGCGCCGCGCGAGCCACCGACCGAAGGCGAGCAGATCATCTTCCGCTGCGGGCAACGCCGCGATCTGCGGCGGCAGCGTATCTGGTTGGCGGAGTTGCGCTTTCACCCAGCCGCGCGGGTCGCCGGCGATCGTGCGCAATTCGCCGGGGCGTGGACCGAAGCCGAAGCGGTGGGCGGCAAGGGCCGCGAGACTGAGATCGGGCATGAGCGCCTCTCCGACCCCAGTCTAACGTGGAACGCGCGCTAGTCCGTCGCAAAAGAAAAGGGGAGCCGCTCGGGCTCCCCTTGGACCTTGCTTTCGGTCGCCGATGATCAGAGCGGGCGAACGTTGATGTCCATATTGTCGAGCGGTAGCTCGACCATCATGCCCACGCGCGCGGCTTGCACGTCGTTGAAGCCGGTGGCGCGGGCTTCGGCGACTTGCATTTGCGCCGCGATCGGCGTGTCGGCGCCGGTGAGCACGACCATGCCAGTATTTGACGCGGCGGCTTGCGTCGCGATTTGCGCGGCAGTCGCTGGGCCGTCAAACGTGGCGTTGCGTTCGCTTTGGGCGTTTTGCAGCACAACGTCGGCGTCGCGCGCGGCCGACGCGCCGGCGACTTGGCCGTCGCCGCCGACCACGATCGAGCGGCCGCGATAATCGAAGCGATAGGCGACGCGTCCGCTGAACGCGTCCTCTTGCGTCGTGAAGGCCGAGACGACGAGACCGTCAGCCTCGAACACGATCACCGAGCGGCCTGGCTCCGGCGACGGGCCCCAGGCTTGCAGGCCGTTGCTCGCGCCGTCGAAGCCGCCCGCTTGGTTCAGGCCGTCGACGAGGCGCTGCGTTTCGGCTGGGCCATAAACCGGCAGCACTGCGCCGCCATTGCGCGAGGCGGCGTTGTAGACCGCGGCCAAGTCCGCGACTTGCGGCATGTCCGCGTCCGTCAGCAGGACAGCGCCCAGGCGATCCATCGGGATATTGCGGCGGGCAAGCGACGAGGCTGCGCCCGTGCCGGCGTCGACGATGAAGAGCCGGCCCGCGGCGACGATCGCCAAACAGGGCTTTTGCTCAACAGAGGTGGGATCGCCGCAGACGATGGCGCGCAGGGCGGTCGAATCGAAGAGATTTTCGTTCGCGGTGGCCTGCTGCTCCTCATAGGCAGCATAGGCGCGTGCGATGGCTTCCTGGCCTTCGGGCGTTTGCGAGCCGACGATCCAGCCGCCCCAGAACAAACCTGAAAGCGTCACGAAGATCGCAGATGATTTGCCGATAGCGTTCATGATTTCCGACCCCGTTCAAACGCGCGCCGCGGCGCGTTGACGTTAACCCCATCCAGCGTCACTAACCCAAAGTATGAGTCGCGCAAACTCGGTTAAGGAGTGGTTTCCACAGCTATGTGCTGAGGGCCCGGAAGCGCCGAAACGGCTGCAAAAAACATGAGAAAATCATCATACTGGTTAACGCCGTCGGATTATGGCGTTTGGCCTAAATGGTTAACGCGATGAAGCGCGTTCTGGTGTTCGATTCAGGGGTTGGCGGCCTCTCGGTGTTCGATGCCATCGCGGCGTCGGGCCATACGCTCGAACTCGATTATGTCGCCGACAATGCGTGGCTGCCCTATGGGCTCAAATCGGACGCGGAATTACGGGCGCGCGTGCCGGCTTTGCTCATGCGCATGGCGGCGCAATGGGCGCCTGAGCTTGTGGTGGTGGCGTGCAACACGGCGTCCACGATCGCACTGGACGCTGTGCGGGCGGCGCTTTCCATTCCGGTGGTGGGCGTGGTGCCCCCGATCAAGCCGGCGGCTGCGCTGACGCGGACCGGCGTAATCGGCTTGTTGGCCACCCCCGCGACAGTGCGGCGCGCCTATACGAACGACCTCATCGCCCAATTCGCGCCCGACAAAAGGGTCGTGCGGTTCGGCTCCTCCGCGCTCGTGGAAGCGGCGGAGCGCAAATTACGCGGCGAGCCGGTGGGTGAAGCTGCGATCACAGAAGCGATGGACGGATTGTTTGGCGCGCCGGGTGGGGCCGAGATTGATGTCGTCGCGCTGGCGTGCACGCACTTTCCGTTGCTGGCGCAAGAGCTCGCCGCTGCGGCGCCGCGTCCGTGCGTCTGGTTGGACAGTGGCGAAGCGATTGCGCGGCGCGTGGCGAATGTCCTGATCGCTGGCCCTGGACAAGCGCGCGCGCATCGCGCGGCGTTCACGGATGCGGCGGCCGCGCGCACCGTGTTTCCCGCGTTCAGCGCGCGCGGATTTACCGCTGTAGCGGCGCTGTCCAGTGCGCCGGATTTCGACGTGCGGCTGCTTTCCGATTTTGCATCGGTCTGAAATGCGTGTCGTTTCAGCGACTGTTGCGCGACGCGCGCTGTGGACAGCCGCACGACGCATTGCGTGATCGTGTCGAGATAGTAACGATGCGCCCACAACAATGATCAGCGGGGCTGGAAAATCATGACGCACGCGTTCGGCGACACACCGCTGGGACTCACGTCGCAGATTCTGAATCTCGCTTCGGTGCTGACGCGCAAGGCCGCCCTCAAAGTGCCGCGCTACCAGCGCCCCTACACGTGGGGCGAGCGCGAGGTGCGCCAGCTGATCCAGGATTTGTGGCGCGCCTACCAGCGCCGCGCGTCGTTCTATTTCATCGGCCAGATCGTGCTGGTGAAGAACGCGGGCAAGCTTGAGATTTCCGACGGCCAGCAGCGGCTTTCGACGCTGACGATGATCATCGCCTATGTGCGCGATCGACTACCGGGGCGGGCGCGGCACTACCAAGCCCTGATCATGGATGGCGATCAGCCGCGGCTCTTCCTGCGTGAAGAAGACACCAATTTCTATCGCGGCTATGTGCAAGAGCCGGGACAAATGTCGGCGTTGGCCCAGCACGCCGAGATCGGCATCGATTCCAAGGATTTGCTGGTGGGTGCGGCGCGCACCATCGAAAGCGAGCTGGCGCGCTTGGATGATCGCGAGCTGGATGCGTTCATTTCATATGTCGCGCGTTGCTGCACGCTGAACGTGGTCGATGCGGACGAGCGGGGCTGCGCGCAAACCGTGTTCAATACGCTGAACAAGCGCGGCTCGCCATTGTCGGGCGCCGACATCATCAAGAGCGATCTGCTCGAGAATTCCAAGCTCTCTAACGCCGAAGCAGAAGCGGCGGCGCGCAAATGGGAGCAGATCGAGGACATGTTCGAGCGCGAGAATTTCGCGAGATTGCTCTATATGATGCCGTTCCTGCTGACCGGAGAGCCTTTGCTTTCGCCCGGTGATTTGGCTGCGTTCCGCTCGGCCGTGGACCGCGCCGGGGGCGTGCGTGCATTCCTGTTCGATCAGCTGCCGCGGTATGCCGAGGCGCTGCGCGCGATTTTCACCGGCTCCATCGATGTCGGCCCGTACAGCGCCGAGGTGAACCGGCGGGTAAAGATGATGAAGCAGGTCGAGGAATGGGATTGGGCGCCGGCCGCGATCGCCTTCTTGGCCGAGCATGCAAGCGAACACGAGCGCGCGCGGCGCTTCTTCCAGGCGCTCGATCGTTACGCCTTCGCCTGCGAATTGTCGGTGATCGATAACCGCGTGCAGGAGAAGCGCTACGAGCGCGCGGTGAAGGGCGTCGGCGACGACAAGCAATTGTATGGAGAGAAGGGCGCATTGGAGCTCTCACACGCGGAGCATCTGAAGTTCATCGCCACGCTGAATCGCTCGCGTAAGCGTGACCGTCAGCGGCGCCTGCTATTGTTGCGGGTCGAGGCCGCCATGCCAGGCGGCAGCGTGCTGACCATGACCGACGACGCCACCGTCGAGCACATCATGCCGCGGGGGAACACCAATTGGTGGAGCGAGCGCTTCCCGGATTCGGCGCTGCGCGGCGAGCTTTGCCATTTGCTCGGCAATTTGACGTTGCTCACCTACGAGCAAAACAAGGTCGCCGACAACAAGCCCTATCCCGAGAAAAAGCGTATCTTTTTCAATTGGCCGGGCGCGCCGATCCACGCGCTGACCAAGTCGCTGGCCAACGTGGACGAATGGACGCTCGAGGCGATCGAGCATCGTCACGAGGATCTGGTGCGCATCCTCTGCGAGGATTGGGGCTTGGTGCGCGGCGACGACTGAGCCTCGCGGGCGTGTCTTAACGCCTCGCTAACCAAACCCACCCCAGTTTTTAACCTCGCATTCATTCCTGGGGCGAGGGGCGGGTTTCATGTCGTTGCTGTACGCGGTCGTGTTCGCGAGCCGTTGCCGATCGAACCACCACCGCTTGGCGGTCGATGCGCTGCGCCATTTGCGTGCGGCGGACGCTGAAGATTGGCGCAATCTGCTGCTGCATTATCACGACGAATATCTGAAAGGCGCGAAGGCGCCGGACGATGTGTTCAAGGATTTCAAGAACCACGTGCTGCATGTGCGCGATGGCGATTGGGGCGGCGCGATCGAGGCGTGTGAGGAATGGTATCGCCGCACCGTGCGTGCGTTGGTCGCGAAGGATTGGAAGCAGGCGGCATGGTCCGCCGGCGTGATGAGCCATTATTATGTGGACCCGATCCAGCCGTTCCACACGCATCAGACAGAAGAAGAAGGCGTCATCCACCGCGCGGTCGAGTGGAGCTTCTCCAAATCGTACAAGACGTTCCAGCAAATCCTTGAGCGCGATCTGGGCGGCTATCCCGACATAGCAACGCCGAAGGGCGATGCATGGCTCGCGGACATGGTGCGCGCAGGCGCCAAGGCGTCGAACCCGCATTATGAATTGGTGATCGATCATTACGACCTTGAGAAGGGTGTAAAAGATCCGCCGGCGGGCCTCGACCAAGAGCTGAAGGATACTATCGCGAAGCTGGTGGGCCACGCGGCCGTGGGCTTCGCCCGCATTCTGGATCGCGCCTTCGAGGAAGCTGCGGTGAAGCCGCCGAAGATTGGCGGGGCGCTGCAGGCGTTCTTCCTGGCGTTGGAAACGCCGATCCAAGCGGTGCTGAAGCTGATGGACGATGCGGCGGCGCGTCGGGAGGTGGAGGCGCAGTACGAGGAATTTCGCCGCACCGGCAAAGTGCGCAACACGCTGGGCGAAGACGACAAAGTCGTGCGCGCCCTCTATGCGACAGAAGTGCTGAAGACGCCGCTATCCTCGCTTGACGCGAAATGGCCGCGCGAGATCGGCGCTAAGGCGGGCCAAGGCGCGCCCGCGCGGGGCAAAGCGAAGCCTGCGCCGAAGCCGAGACCGGCCGAAGCCAAACCCGCGGCAGAGGTGGCGAAAGGACCGACCAGGCCGAAGCCAGCGAAGGTCGCCGCCGTGGCGACGCCCGTTGAGATCGAGCGTGTGACGGCGCCTGTGGAGGAGAAAGTCGTCGCGGCCAAGCCGGCGAAGGAGGTCGTGATCCCGCGCGAGCTTCCTATTGGCGCCCCGCGGCCGAAGCAGGAGAAATCGCTGCCGCGCTTCTCGTTGAGCGGCAATGCTCCCGTTGTCCAAGCGCCGTCGATTGGCCCGAAGACGGCGAAGCGCTTGGAAGCCGTCGGTGTCAAGACGATCGCCGATCTGCTGGCGCTGCAAGCGGAAGAGGCGTCAAAGCAAATTGATGCCCGCCACATTTCCGCGCAGACCATCCGCGATTGGCAGTGCCAAGCGCTGCTGGCCTGCACCGTGCCGGGCTTGAAGTCGCGTGAAGCCCAGGCGCTGGTGGCCTGCGGCGTCAGCGATGCGGCCGAGCTTGCCGAGATGGACGCGGTCGAGCTGTGCGACGGCGTCGCGCGCTGGGGCTTGTCCGAGGAAGGTCAGCGCGCCTGGGGATCGGCGCCCGCGCCCACTGAAGATGACGTTGCGACCTGGATCGAACGGGCAAAGCGCGCGCTGCAAAATGGCGGCGCGACGGTCGCGGCCTAGATCCCGAGCAGCGTAAGCACGATCGCGGCGAACATCACCGGCATGATGAAAGCGGTGAGGCCGGAGGCGACGATCCGCGCGGTCTTCACCACGCGGTGGCCTTTGATCGGTTTGTCTTCGCGCGGCGCCAGTGCGAATTTGCACATGAAGGCAAACAAGCCGCCCACGATGGCCACGGAGCCGCCCGCGAACGCACCCGCCAAATAGGCGGCGCCGCCGGCGGCCAGGGCGATCAGTCCCAAGATGCCATGACCGGAATTCATGACGTGCTTGACCATGCGCTCGGCCCGGCCGGCGTCGAAGGTCTTGAACGCCACCGGCGAGAGCACGAACGAAAACAGCACAATCCAGCCGAGCGAGGCGCCGGCGAGGGTGATGGCGGTGGCTTGAGCGATGGCTTGCATGAGCCGCGCTTAGCATGAGTCGCCCCGCGCCGCGGTTTTGCCAGCGGAATGAACGCGGCGCGTGGCGATCGTGCTACTGCGCCGGTGCGGCTTCAGCTTCGATCGGTTGGAAGTCGCGGACGAAACGTTCCAACAGGCGCACGCCGTAACCAGCGGAGCCGGCGGGTTTCCAATCATTGGCGCCGCTCCAGGCGACCCCGGCGATATCGATGTGCGCCCACGGCGTGTCGCGGCTCACGAACTCGCCGATGAAGTGGGCGCCAGTGCCGGCGCCCGCGCCGCCTTCGCCGGAATTCTTGATGTCGGCGATGGTGGAGGCGGTGTCGCTGGCGTAGCTCGGGTCGAGCGGCAGGCGCCAGAGGCGTTCGCCCGTTGCGGCGCCAGCGGCCTCCAATTGTTCGCCCAGCGCGTCGTGACGTGTGAACAGGCCCGCGTAATCGTCGCCCAGCGCCGTGCCGACGGCGCCGGTCAGGGTGGCGACGTCGACGATGGCGGCGGCGTCAAGATTGGCCTCGGTCCAGGAGAGCGCATCGGCCAGGACGAGGCGGCCTTCCGCGTCGGTCGACATGATCTCGATCGTCATTCCGTTCATCGCCGTGAGCACATCGCCTGGACGGATTGCTGCGCCGTCCGGCATGTTCTCCGCAAGCGCCGCGATCGCGACCACATGCACTGGCGCGCGCGACCGCGCCAGCGCCAGCACGGCGCCGGTCACGCTGGCTGCGCCCGACATGTCCATGCGCATGTTCGCCATGCCGGCATTCGGTTTGATCGAGATGCCGCCGGAATCGAACGTAATGCCCTTGCCGACAAGCACGACCGGTTGCGTCGGCGCGCCTTGGCCGCGATAGCTCACGATCATCATGCGCGGCGGGCGCGCCGAGCCTTGGCCCACGCCAAGAATGGCGCCCATGCCGAGGCGGCGCATCGCCGGTACGTCGAGCACTTGGATATTCACGCCGGGCGTGCGGCCGAAGGCGGCGCGCGCGCGCGATACGAAAGTCTCCGGATAGAGCACGTTGGCGGGCTCGTTGGAGACATCGCGTGTCCACGCCATGGCTTCGATCAAGGCGCGGCCGCGCGATGCGTACGCGCGCTCAGCCTCGCCCGACGCATCGGCGACAAACGTCACTTGGCCAAGCGCGCTCGGCTCGCGCTCACGCCGGTGATAGAGATCGGAGCGATACTGGCCGAGCCCGAAACCGGTGGCGAAGTTGGCGACAGCGTCCGTGTCCAAGCCCGTTGTGACGATGGTGATGGCGGCGTCTTCGTTGAGCAGGGCGCGGCCGGCGACGGCGCCCGCGCGCTCGTAGGTGCGCGCTTCGGCGTCTGTGCCGAGGCCGACGAGTAGAATTTGCGTCCAGCCGCCAATGCCGCGCAGCGCGAGCCTGGAGCCTGCGCTGAATTCGTAGGCGGCGGCGGCGATCGCGTTGCTGACGGCGGTGCGTTCGCTGTCGTTCAAGGCGGCGCCGCGCGTGTCCAATTGGTCCGCGCTTGCGAGCGGGAGCACGAGCACGCCGGTCGTGGCGGTGGAGGCGCCTACAAAGCGGGCCGGGCGTTGCACCTGCTCGGCCGCAGGGCTGGTTTGCGCGTAGGCCGCTGGCGCAGTCAGGGTGGCGGCGGCGAGCAGGGCGGCAGCCGCCGCCGCACGAAGCGTAGTCATGGAAAATCCCCCAAGAAATCCTCACCTAACACGTAGGAGACCGGCTCGGCACAAAGCAAGGCGCAACCTCGCCAAAGGGCAGTCCGGAGCGAGCAATGGGTTTCGCTGCACCGCAGCGTGGCGCGTCTGCCGAAGGACGCGTGACGGCGGGGCCTGGGCTTGCTAGCGATGCGCCAGCAGAACAAAGGCGACCGGATGACTTACGCCGCGATAACGGGCTGGGGCAAATGCATGCCGCCGGCCACGTTGACCAACGAAGATCTCTCGAAATTTCTCGACACCAATGACGAGTGGATCACCAGCCGCACCGGCATGAAGGAGCGTCGCGTGAGCCATGTCTCCGCCACCGAGATGGCGGTGGTGGCGGCCAAACGCGCGCTCGCGTGCGCGGGCATCGAGGGCGGCGAGGTTGATCTCATCCTCTACGGCAGCTGTTCAAATGATGAGCTGGTGCCGAATTGCGCGTCCGGCGTTCAGGTGGCGATCGGCGCCACCAAAGCCGCGGCGATGGATTTGAACACGGCCTGTACGAGCTTCCTCTATAGCTTGACCGCGGCGACCGCGATGATCCGCACCGGGGTTGCGAAGACGGCGGTGGTCATCGGCGTCGAATTGATCTCGCCTTTCATGGATTGGGACAATCGCAACGTCGCGGTGCTGTTCGGCGACGGCTGTGCCGCGGTGGTGCTCCAGGCGACAGACAAGCAAGAGGGCATCCTCGGCGAAGAACTCGGCTGCTTGGCCGACGCACGTCAGACCCTGCGCGTGCGCGGCATGGGCACAGCCTACACCAATCGCGGCGTCACCTCCGGCGACACGGAATGGGATTTCGATGGCCCGGAAATTTTCAAGCGGGCCGTGCAGGGCATGGTGCAGGCCAGTCAGGCCGTCATGAAAAAGTGCGGCGTGACGCCGGACGACATCGATCTCGTGGTGCCGCACCAGGCCAATCTGCGCATCATTGACGCGGTCGTGAGCCGTAGCGGCATTCCGATGGATAAAGTGATGCTCACGGTGCAGCGCTACGGCAATATGAGCGCGGCGACGGTGCCGGTGGCGTTGGCGGAGTCGCTGGAAGAGGGGCGCATGAAGCCGGGCGCCTTGGTGCTGATGCCGGCGTTCGGCGCGGGGCTCACCGTTTGCGCGCACCTGGTGCGTTGGGGCGATCGGGTGACGCCGCTCTCACTCAGTGACGCTGATCTGCCGCCGGTGAAGAAGTCGGCGCTCGACATGGTGCAGGATATCCGCGCGCGCAAAGCCAAGGGCGCGTCGCATGCCGGTCTGAACGGCTTGACCTTCATCGAGCAAATGTAGAGCCATTCCGGCCCTTGACGCGAACACTTGCGCGTTTGCGGCGTCGCGTTAGCGTGTGGCCTCTCGACGGGAGGAGCGCACATGAAGCTGAAGGCATTCGTTGCATCGATCGCTCTGATTTGCTTGAGCAATGCGGCACACGCGGCGCCGGCGGCGAACGTTGAAGTCTGCATTACCGATTATCGCATCCAGACCAGTAATGCGCGCCACAGCGTATCGGGATTTGGGCGGCTGCGTGATGGGCGCTTGTTCGCGTATTCCATCGCCGCGACCGACATGTACGGCATCGTCGGCACGTCGAGTTCGATTACGCCGACCGTGGCCGGGCCTGGCACGGGCTACGTCGCGGGCGCGGAGCCGGAATTGGTGCGTTTCGTCGAGCGCGCGGCGGCCGAAGGTGCGTGGCTCCGCGTCAATCTGGATGCTTCGACCGGGGCGTTGCAGAAGGCGAGTTTCGTTGGGCGCGCCTATCCGGGCTCGGGGCGCTGCGCCTAGTCGCGCAACTTGGCGAGCATCACCGTGTCGCGGACGCCGATGTGCGTCTTCCAATTGCCGCGCAGCAGGCCTTCGCGCTCGAAGCCATTGCGTAGGAAAAGGTTGAGCGAAGCGTCGTTGTCGGGATCCACGTCCGCAGCGACGCGGTGGAGACCGAGTTTCTCGAAGCCATAAGCGACCACCAGATTGAGCGCTGCGGAGGCGAGGCCGCGTCCCGCCGCATCCGGGCGCATGATGACGCCAATCTCGCCCACGCCTTCGCGCAGCACGAAGAGCGCGATACGGCCGCACGCTTCGCCGCCATTTTCCGTGATCGCCCAAACCTGCGCGCCGGGAATGTCGAGCGTCTCTTTGATATAGGCGGCGGTTTCCTCAACGCTCTTGTGCGCGGGCCCCGACCAATATTTGTGCGTGGCGGCGTCGCCGTGCGCCGCGAAAAGCGCTTGCGCATCGGCGACTTCAAGCGCGCGCAAAACGACGCCGTGGCCCTCAAGACGCGGGCTCATGATGCTCCCCCGTTTACGGGGGAGCTGTCGCGCAGCGACTGAGGGGGCGAGCTGGCGCGCGTCATTGCGAGGGTTTCCCCCTCCGCTTCGCTGCGCTCAGCACCTCCCCCGTGAACGGGGGAGGAGTAAGCGTGCGGCGCGCTCATTGCGCGGCTTCTGCTTCGGCCTTCAGGCGTTCGCTGGCGCGCTGCTTCACGCTCTCGGAGCGCAGCTGGCCGCAGGCGGCGAGAATATCGCGGCCGCGTGGCGTGCGGATCGGGGACGAATAGCCGGCGCGGTTCAGTACTTCAGCGAATTTCTCGATCGTATCCCAATCCGAGCATTCGTAATTCGTGCCGGGCCACGGATTGAACGGGATCAGATTGATCTTCGCCGGCACGCCGGCGAGCAGCTTCACCAGCGCCTTCGCTTCCGGCAGAGAGTCGTTCACGCCCTTCAGCATCACGTATTCGAACGTCACGCGCTTGGCGTTGCCGAGGCTCGGATACGAGCGGATCGCGGCGAAGAGTTCTTCGAGATTGTATTTCTTGTTCAGCGGCACGAGCTGATTGCGCAGCTCATCATTCGTCGCGTGCAGCGAGATCGCCAGCATCGCGCCGGTGCGCTCACCGAGTTCCTTGATCTTCGGCGTGACACCCGCCGTCGACACCGTAATGCGGCGGCGGCCGATCGAAATGCCGTCGCCGTCCGAGATCGTGTCGATCGCTTCAGCAACATTGTCCAAATTGTAGAGCGGCTCGCCCATGCCCATGAACACGATGTTCGTGAGCTGGCGGTCGCCGTCATTCAGTGGGCGTTCCTGCGTCGGCCATTCGCCGAGCGCATCGCGCGCGATCATCACTTGCGTGACGATTTCGGCGGCGGTCAGATTGCGCACCAGCTTTTGCGTGCCGGTGTGGCAGAAGGTGCAATTCAGTGTGCAGCCGACTTGGGAGCTGACGCACAGCGCGCCCGCCTTGCCGACGCCCGGAATGAATACGGCTTCCGCTTCCGTGCCCGGGCCCAAGCGGATTAGCCATTTGCGTGTGCCGTCGGTGCTGATCTGCTGCGTGACGATTTCGGGGCGTGCGAGCGTGTAACGCTCCGCGAGCGTCGCGCGTAGCTCCTTAGCCACGTTTGTCATCGCCGCGAAATCGGTGACGCCGTAATGGTAAATCCAGCGCCAAAGCTGCTCGGCGCGCATGCGCGCCTTCTTCGGTTCGACGCCAATGGCGACGAGCTTTTCAGCCAAAGCCGGCTTGGAAAGCCCGGCGAGAGAGGGGAGAGCGGCGCTCATGAGGCGGGTTATGGGGGCGGACTTTGCCTACCGCAAGGCGTCAACGCTTGAGTTTCAGCACTTCCGTCATCTCCGGCGGTGGGCCGCCGGGCATGATCGGGCGCGCCGGGTAGCCGCCGTGCGCGAGCAGGCGGTCGTACATGACGAGCGCGCCGGCAAGGCCGACGTTGAGGCAGAATTTGGTTGGGATCTGCACCACATGCGCGCAGCGCTTGAGCAATTCCGGCGACAGCGAGCCGCGTTCTTGGCCCAACACATAAGCCGCCGCTTGCGGATGCTGAAAACGCGGCAGTTCCACTGCGTCATCCGTCAACTCAACGCCAACCAACGCACAGCCCTTCGGCAGCCGCATCGCCTCGAGATTGTCCCACGGATAATAGGGCATGTGATCGAAGCTGCGTGAGGTGTCGCTATTGTACGCCTCACGCACCTTCGGATGCGCGTCGATCGTAAAGAAGAAGCTCGCGCCAAACGCATGCGCCGTACGCATGAGTGCGCCGACATTCATGGGCTTTGAAATGTTCTCGGCGCCGATGCCAAAATAGCCGCGCATCACCAGGGCCTGAACCACCAATCGCCGGCGCGGCGCGCGCAGCTTTCGTACGGGCCGTCATGAATGCCGATGAGCGAGGTGTCGCCGCCAGCCTCGGTGTAGGTGACCGCACCGTTGGAATACACGCCCTCGCCGATCCGCGGCAGCCGATGTGTTTCGCCGGCGGCGTAGACTTCGGCCGCGCCTGCGGCGAAGCGTAAGCTGAATTCCTTGTCATTGGCGCAGCGCCAATTGAGGCGCTCGCCTTCGCTCAAATTCTGCGCGCTTTGGCAGGCGGCGAGCGTCAGCAGCGCGGCGCCGAGCAGGATCATTTTACGCATGTGGAGCTTCTCTCCGTTAGCCGCGACGGCAATTCGTGTAGGGGCCGCCGGCGGCGCCGTTCAGCGTGGCCCCGCCCTGATGTTCCCAATATTCGACACTGCCATTCGAATAGCGCGCCCCGGAGCCGGATTGCGCGGTGGGCAGATTGTAGAGCTGGCCGCCCGCGAACACTTCCGCCGAATTGCCATCGAAACGCACCGAGAAGGCCGCGCCGCCAGTGCAGCGCCAATCGGTGCGCGGGCCGCCCGCGCCGCCGCTGCTGGCGCACGCCGCGAGTGCAAGCAAAGCAACGCCTAGAACAAGCTTCTTCATGGCAGCGCCCCTCATTGAAAGGTTTTCACTTCACGCAGCCCGCGCGAATTGGCGAGGCCGCGTTTCATGCCTTGGCTGGCGAATGGCGAGGTCACATTGCCCGCCGCGTCCACAGCGATCAATCCGCCATAACCGCCCAGGCCGCGTACGTCTTCGATCACGGCAGCGGCGGCGCTTTCCAGCGTTTGGCCAGCATAGGCGATGCGTGCGGACACATCGGCGGCCGCGTTCACACGCATGAAATATTCGCCGAGCCCGGTGCAGGAGACGGCGGCGCGTTGGTCAGCCCAGCAGCCGGCGCCGATGATGGGCGTATCGCCGACGCGGCCGGGCATCTTGCCGTGCAAGCCGCCCGTCGAGGTCGCGGCGGCGAGCTTGCCGCTGGTGTCGAGCGCCACCGCGCCAATGGTGCCTGACCCAGATTCCGGGCCGGGGAGGCCGCTTGCGGCGGGCACGTAATAGGTCTTCGGATCATCCACGCGCTCGAAGCCTTGCTCGGCGGCGAAGCGCGAGGCGCCCTCACCAACCAGTAGGACGTGCGGGGTGTTTTCCATGACGCCCCGCGCCACACGCACCGGCGATATGAAGCCCCGTAAGGCCGCGACAGCGCCGGCCATGCGCGTCGCGCCGTCCATCACGGAGGCGTCCAGTTCCACCACGCCGGCCGCATTCGGCGCCGCCCCCTTGCCGGCGACATGCAAGCCGCTCGCTTCCAAAGCGCCGGCCATCGCCACGACCACATCAAGCGCGCTCATGCCTTTGGCGAGCATGGCAGCACCCCGGTCGAGCAGGGCGGCCATGTGTTCTTCTTCTTGTTGGTAGGCGCGCGCGGCGATCGCGCCTGCGCCGCCATGCAACGCGATAGCCCAGGTTCCTGTCATGGCCGCTCTATAGCCTGCTTTGGCTGACGTTGCGCTATGGCCGTTCTGCGGGCAGCTGGGTTTTTCCCCTCAGATGCCCCTCGCGCCAGCCGACATACAGCGCGACCAGGGTGGCGGTCGGAATGAAGGAATCGGCTTGGTCGGTGAAATCGACCAGCTCCCACAAATTCACCAGCCCCGCCGGCCCCCACATCGCGAACAGCACGACCGTTCCGACCCCTTCGGTGACGGACCCAAAGATCGGAATTCGCCCCAACGTCAGATCGAAAATGTCGATCAGGACGGAGAACGCCAAACGGAGGAAGTAGCCACGCCGCGTCATTTCGCTAGTTTGGACCGGCGGCGTCGAGCCGGCTACAAGAAACGGCATTCGCGAACGCGGTCCGAGGGAGAGAAGATGAAAGCGTTGATCAGCACCAAGGTGGGCCCGCCCGAAAGCCTTGAGCTCGCCGAGCTGCCCGACCCGGTGGCGGGCGAGGGTGAAGTGGTGCTCGCGGTCAAGGCGGCGGGCGTGAACTTCCCTGACGCGCTCATCATCGAAGATAAATACCAGTTCAAGCCTGAGCGCCCGTTTTCGCCCGGCGGAGAAGTCGCCGGCGTGATCGAGAGCATCGGCCCTGGCGTCACGCATCTGAAGGTCGGCCAGCGCGTCATCGGCTCGACCGGTTGGGGCGGTTATGCCGAGAAGATCAAGCTGCCCGCGGCACGCATCATGCCGATCCCGGACACGATGCCGTTCGACGAAGCCAGCGCCTTCATCCTCACCTACGGCACGTCCTATTACGCGCTGAAGGATCGCGGCGCGTTGAAGGCCGGCGAGACCATGCTCGTGCTCGGCGCCGCAGGCGGTGTCGGCATCGCGGCCATTGAACTCGGAAAGGCAATGGGCGCGCGTGTGATCGCGGCCGTGTCGACGGAAGAGAAGGCCGCTTTCGCTAAGGCGGCCGGTGCTGATGATGCGGTGATCTATCCGGCATCGGGCATGTCGAAGCAGCAAAGCAAGGATCTTGCCGAGGCTTTCAAGAAGGCCTGCGGCGGCGGCGCGGATGTGGTGTATGACGCGGTCGGCGGCGATTATTGCGAGCCGGCGCTGCGCGCGATGAATTGGAATAGCCGCTATCTCGTGATCGGCTTCCCGGCCGGAATCCCGACGCCGCCGCTCAATCTCACGCTGCTGAAGAGTTCGTCCATCGTCGGCGTGTTCTGGGGCGCGAGCGTGGCGCGCGAGCCGAAGCTGCACGAAAGCAATGTGCGCGATCTTTTCAAGCTGCACGCCGAAGGCAAGATCAAGCCGCGTATCTCGGCGCGTTATCCCTTGGCCGAAGGCGGCAAGGCGATCCGCGCGCTGATGGACCGCACCGCGACCGGCAAGCTCGTGGTGATGATGGAATGAGTGCCGGCGCGGCCATCGTGGCGGCTTGGCTGGTGTGGCTCGTCACATGGGTCATGGCCGCGGGATGGAGCGCGCGCACCGCGTCGCATCACGATCTCGGCGCTGAAAGCCCGAGTCGCGTTCTGACCTTGGCGGCGCTCGTGATGATGATCGCCTCCTATTATCCCGTCGGCTTTGCGGTGCTTTGGGTAACGCCGCCGCCGCTGGCGTGGATCACATTCGCGCTTGTCGTGGCGGGCCTGCTGTTCACATGGATGGCGCGACTGCATCTGGGACCGCTCTGGTCGAGCACATCGGCGCCGACAGAAGCGCATCGTATCGTTGACACCGGACCGTACGGGATCGTGCGTCACCCGGTGTATGCGGGTTTGTTGCTCGCGGCGGCGGCGACGGCGCTGGAGCGCGGGCGGCTGGAGGCGGTCGCAGGCGTGCTGGTGCTGATCGCGGGCGTGTCGCTACGCGCCAAGCTTGAGGAGCGCTTCCTGCGTCGCGATCTGGGTGACGAGGCGTACACAGCGTACCGCCGCCGCGTGCCGATGCTGTTGCCGCTCACAAAAATTGCATGGTCCGCATCCGAACGCTGAAGCAGCGGCGGATAGCGAGTGAGCGGGTTGCCATGAGGGCGCTCGCCGCCTAGGTCGAACGCGAAATTTTCGGAGAATGTGATGCAGCGACGCGGTGTTCTTGCTGGGCTGGTGATGGCGGTGTCGATGCTGGCGGCGTGCGCGAGCACATCGGTGGCGCCCCAGACGCCCGTTTTCGCATCAGAGCGCATCAGCGTGACGACCCAGGGTCGCGGTCGTGATGTGATCTTCATCCCAGGGCTCAGCTCTTCACGCGAGGTTTGGGATACGACGGTCGCCGCACTGGGCGACGGCTATCGTGTGCATCTGGTGCAACTCAATGGCTTTGCTGGCGCGCCAGTCGGAGCAAACGGCGAGGGTCCGGTTGCGGCGCCGGTCGCAGAGGAGATTGCGCGTTATATCCGCGAAACGGACCTGGAGCGCCCGGCGGTGATTGGCCATTCGATGGGCGGCACGATGGGCATGATGCTTACGGCGCGCCATCCCGACCTCGTGGGCAAGTTGATGGTCGTGGACATGTTTCCCTTCATGGGCGCGATGTTCGGCGGGCCGAATGCGACGGCGGAGAGCCTAGCGCCGGTGGCGAACCAAATTCGCACGGTGATGGCCGCGTCGCCGCAAGGCGCGGTGTCCGAACAGACGATACAGACCATCAACTCGATGGTGCGCACTGAGGCCGAGCGCCCACGCATTATCGAACATGCGCGGCTGAGCAATGTGGCGACGGTCGCGAACGCCTACCATGAATTGATCGTCACCGATTTGCGGCCTGAGCTCGGCGCCATCACGCAGCCGATGACGGTGCTGTTCGTGATCCCGCCACAAATGCCGATCACGCCTGAACAATATGAGGGCTTCATGCGCGCCTCCTATGCGGGCGTGCCGCAAGCGCGGATCGTGAAGGTCGACGAGGCCTATCACTTCATCATGATCGACGAATTCGATCGCTTCATGGATGAAGTGCGCACATTTCTGGCGGAGTGAAGTCTAGATGTGACGCGCGAGCAGCAACACGCCGATGATGATGAGGATTTGCGCTGCGGCGTAAGTCCACCAGACCACCGGCGCGGTTATGCGCCGCGCCGGTGAGTCCGGCGGCAGACGGAAGAGTTCTGCCGCCAATACGAAGTCGCTGACCAGGAAGCTCAACGCGCCGACCATCGCCGGCCAGCCGGTCCATGGCAGCCACATGGCGGCGACGCCCATCAGCGTGATGGCGATGGCGTAGGGCACAACGCCTAGCGCCATCCAGCCGAGCTTCGGCGCCATCCAAATCAGAAATCCGAATGCGGCGACGATGACGGCGCCCATGGCGATGTAGCGCGGCAACAGCGGGGCGTTATCGCCTGAGAAGAACCAGACCGCGCCGAAGATCAACACATAGAGCAATTGCGCCACAAGGAAGGAGAGGATGCCGAAGGGCAGCAGCCACTTCTTGTCGAACGCGAGGAAGAAATCGCCGAACGCCGAGGCGACGGCGGCGAGGATCAGGGGGGCGGGCGCTCCGGCCGCAATCAGCGCGCCAGCGAAAGCAGTCATGAACAGCGTTTTGACGAGAGCGCGGACCCAGTTGCGCGGCCGGCTGAGATAATGAGCGCCATAGGCGATGGCCGCGGCCGCGCCGAGGGCGGCGAAGGTCCAAGAGAGAAGCCCGAATTCCACAGCCATCAAATGGCCCTTCGATTCCATCGCCGTTCAGCTAGGGCGATGTTACATGGGATTGAGGGTAGGGGGGAAATGATGGCGTCTCCACTTTGGCGTTTGAAAATGCTGACCGCGGCCTCTATCGCCGCGCTATTGGCAGCGTGCGCAACGCCGCCGCCGACGCCCGAAGAGCTGGAGGCGCAGGCCTGGGCGCTGGCGCAACGTCAGGACACGCCATTCGCTTACGAGCAATATTTGCGCACCTATGGCGCTTCGCCGAACGCCGAAGGTGCGCGGGTGCGAGTCGCGATGCTGATGACGCAGGAGCGTGAGGCTTGGGCGCGCGCCGCGCAGATCGACACCGAAGCGGCGTATGAGAATTACCTGTCGCTCTACGCGTGGGGCCCGGACGCGGGCCGGGCCGAGGCCCGCCGGGCGGCGCTCGCCGCGCCGCGTTTGGCGGCGGAGGAACGCGCGGCGTGGGCCGAGGCCGCACGGATTGACCGCATCGAGGCGTATGAAGGCTTCCTCAACGCCTGGCCCCACGGCGCTAACGCCGCGGAGGCGCAAGCTCGGCTTGAGTACCTCTGGGCTACGGATGAGGGCGCCTGGATCCGCGCGCGGCGGCTCAATTCACCTGGCGGCTATGCTGATTTCCTGCGCGCTTACCCGCGCTCAAGCTTTGCGATCGAGGCGCGCCGGGCGCTCGATCATTTCCGTTTCCTGGACGATTCCGCGTGGGATAGCGCGCGCCGCCGTGACACCATCCGCGAATACGAAGGTTACCTGCGAGACTATCCGGACGGGTACCATCGCTACGATGCAGAGCAGCGCATTTTTCATCTGCGAGCCGAGGATCGCAATGCATGGGATCGCGCCACCCGCCGGGATTCGATCGACGCGTACGAATTCTATCTAAGCACGCAGCGGGACGGTCGTTATCGCGACGATGCGCGCCGGCGCATCCGCCAATTGCAGGAAGCGCAGAATAATCCGCCTCCGCAATCACCGCCGCCGCCACCACCGCCACCACCGCCGCCGCCGCCGCCGCCGCACCACGGCGATCCGTCGTCCCCACCGCGTTCGCCGCCGGTGGTTCCACCTGCGCCGCCATCACCGCCTGTGCCGCCACCGCCCCCCGTATCGCAACCGCCGGCGCCAGGCGAGACGCCGGCCGATCGCAACGAAGACCGCCGTCGTGGGCGTCATTCGGAGCAGCAGCGCGACGACTAGAGAACGAATCGCGGCGAACGCGGGCGCGCGCAAGCCGCTGCGTTCGCCGATTGGGTTTTCGCGCAACACCCGCGCTGCGGCTCTGCGTCGCGAGCGGCCAAAAGCCCGGTAAATCAGCTTTTTTGCATTGCGACTCAGACGGGGCCATGCCAGGGAATCCGCGTAAGCGTGCAAAAAGCCCGAAAAATAGGGGTTTTTGACACATCAGTGGAGAAGCGTAGTCACGCTCCATCAAGATTTGAGTGTCATCACTCGGGGCGTCGTCGGTGAGAAGTGGTCCCCAGAACCGCGCATTATCGGCGATTTCGTTGAGTTTAACGCACGACAACCTTTTCAGAGAGGAATGGACATGGCGAAGAAAGTTGTGAAGAAGGCCGCGAAGAAGGCGCCTGCGAAGAAGGCCCCGGCCAAGAAGGCGAAGAAGGCGGCGGCGCCGGCGCCGAAGGCCGTGAAGGTGACGGCGACGGCGGGCAAGACGGTCACCGCGTCGGCCCTGCTGCAAACGGTCGCTGACCATCTCGGCATCAAGAAGTCGGAAGCCAAGGCGATGACCGAAGGCTATCTCGACGTGGTGAAGGCCTACGTCATGAAGGGCGCCAAGGTGAAAATCGGCGACATCGGCATGATCATGATCCGCGCCCGCAAGGCCCGCATGGGCCGCAACCCGCAAACGGGTGAGCCGGTGAAGATTAAGGCGTCGAAGAAGCTGGCGTTCCGCCAGTCGGCCGTGATGAAGGCCGCTGTCGCCCGCTAAGGGCGGCGCGCACGACGCAGAGTGAAATAACCCTTTCTGGGTTGTCGAGACGGCCGGCGCGCTACGAAGCGCCGGCCGTTTTCGTGTGCATCCGGTCTCGGTGCGCTTTGCATCTCTAGGGCAGGAGAGACCTCATGCGGGTGCTTTTGATCTTGGGCGCACTGCTGGCTTCAGCCTGCGCGAGTTCCGGCGGCGGCCTGACCTCAGCGCCCGCATGCGCGGTGTCAGCAGCGGACCGCGCTTGGATTGATCGGGCGCTGACGGCTTGGCGGCACAGCGCCAATGGCATTGACGGCTTGCGTGACGTGCGTCCGTTCGAGGCGGTGTTCTTTGACGACGATTGCGTGCTGACGAGCCCGGATGCGTTCAGCGCGGCCAGTGTCGCCGAGGTGAATTGGACCGCAACGCCGCACCTGGGTGAAGTGAGGCTGCCCAACGATGATGCGATGCCGGCAGGCGTCACCTCGTTCGCGAGCGCCGATGAAACACATGCCTTTTTCGTCATGTCGACGCCGAGCGTGTGGCGGGCGGGCGGCGTGCGCAACGATGGTCTTGGCTTAGAGACAATGATGGTTGCCGTCCTGCTGCACGAAGGTGCGCATGTTGCGCAAATGAACACTTACGGCGCGCGGATGGGCGAATTGGCGACGGCCAATAATCTCGGCGATGATTTCAACGATGACAGCATTCAGCTTCGCTTTGGCGAGAACGCCGAATTCGCCGCGTCAGTGGCGCACGAAACGGAGCTCTTGTTTCAAGCCGCGACCGCACCGGACGATTCGACGGCGCGCATGTTGGCGAGGCAGGCGCGGGAATTGATGCGCGCGCGTCAAGCGCGCTGGTTTGTTGGTGGTGACGCGGCGTTGGCGGAGGCCGAGGACATTTGGCTGACATTCGAAGGCTCTGGCCAATGGATTGGCTATCATTGGCTCATGAGTGCGCAGGGCGCTGGTGTCGCGCGCGAGGTGGCGATGCCCCACTTCGCGCGTCGGAGCCGTTGGTGGTCGCAGAATGAAGGGCTGGCTTTGGCGTTGGCTCTCGACCGCATCGAAGGGTCGGCCTGGCGGGCGCAGGCGTTTGGCGCGGGCGCTGAGAATTTGCCGGCCATGCTGGATCGCGCGCTCGCGGACTAGCGCAGGGCGATAATGTCCGCGGGCGTTTCGAACATAAAATCCGGGCTGTTTGCGGCCAGGATCCCCGCCGAGGCGTAGCCCCAGCGCACGGCGCCGCAAGCGATGCGGGCTTTGCGTGCGGCTTCTATGTCGCGCGTCTCGTCGCCGATGGCGATGGCTTCCGCCGCGGAGACGCCAGTTTGTCTGAGGACTTGCCGGAATTTCGCGGCCTTGCCGAACATAGCCGCGTTGCAGGCAAAGGCGTGAATGAGAGTGGCGTACTCGGGGCCGAGCGCGCGGCGGATCGTGCTCTCCGTGTTGGAGCTGACGATCGCGAGTGTGGCGCCGGAGGCGTGCAGGGCGCGCAGCATCGGCGCCACGCCTTCAAATAACGGCGGCGGCTCCGCTTCGTCCGCAAGGCGGCGGACATAAGCGGCGAGTTGCGGCAATTGCCACCAGCGAACGCCGACCTCGCGCATAATGGTGCGGTTGTCCCTCTCGCGTAGCGCTTCGATCTCGTCGCGGTCGAACTGGCGCAAGCCGAAGCGTTGAGCCGCCTTGTTGAACGCCTCGATCATCCACGGACCGCTATCGGCCAGTGTGCCGTCGAAATCGAAAATGAAGAGCCGAAATCGCATAGGACGTTGGTGCCTAGCAGACGGAAGGTCCGCGTGCAGCGCAAATTTGCGCCACTGGTTTTAGCGTGCGCGCTGCGGTTCTAATCCACGGCCGGTTTGTTGGCCGCCATTTGCGCGATGATGACGCCGATGACCATGATCGCAAGGCCGCTGGCGCGCATCACATCGATTGGCTTATGCGGTGCGCCGAACAGGCCGAAATGGTCGATCAGGGCGGAGGAGGCGATCTGGCCGGCGACGACCAGCATCACGGCGTTGCCGACGCCGAAGCGCGGCGCCAAGAACGTGATCGAGAGCAAATAGAACGCCATGCCGAAACCGGCGACGAGTTGCAGAGCGCTTGCTTGCTTCAGCATACGCCAATCGAACGCGGCGCCGCCGGTGGCGAAGGTAAACGCCGCCACCATCGCAAACGCGCCGCCGACAACAATCAGCGCCGCGATCTGCGGGTTGTCGAACGTCCGCCCCATTGCGCCGCTGAGCGCCGCCATGATCGGGATCAGCACGCCCGCGACGATCGAAAGTGCGGCGTAGAAGGCGAGCGTTTGCGTATTCATGCGGAGCAATAGTCCTTGAGCAGCGTCGCGAACGCGTGCGGCGCGTCGATCACGTGTTTTTGCCAATCTTGGCATGATGCATCGTCCGCGCCGTCCGTGACGTATTTCACGCACGCGAACGCCACGCCATCAAGCGCGCAGACCTTGGCGTAGGCGTAGGCTTCCATGTCGACAAGCCCGCACGGAATGGGCGACGGCGCTTGCAGGAATGAATCGCCGGTGCCGCATGTGGCGCGCGGCAGATGCGGAAAACGGCGTGGTGTTTCGAGCGTCGCCGGCATGGCTTCAAACGGTGTGGCGCCAAGCGCAAAGCCCAGCCCTGTTACATCCATATCGCGCTGCACGAAGCGATCTGCTTCCACCAGCGCGCCACGCGCGAAGTCATGACTGCCCGCGGAGCCGAGATTGAGCACGTAAGGATAAGTCTCGCCGCGTGCCTTTGCCTCGGTGATCGCCTTGGTCAGCCCATGGGCGGCGTTGACTTTGCCGAGCCCTGTATAGAGGACTGCAAAGCCCGCAGCTTCAATCAAACCCTCGCTCTCGCCCGGCAGCGCCATGACGATGAGCGGCCGTGGCCGGGTCACGGCGCTTTGGCGTTGCGCGCGGTGACGCTCTCGCCGCCGACGCCCCAATTGTCCGTCTCGACCTCTTCGATGATCACGAATGTGGTGGCGGGGTTCTTGTTGAGCACGCGCTGCAAAAGCTCCGTGGCGCCCTTGATCAGCTCGGCCTTTTGCTCAGCCGTCGCGCCAGTCTTGGTGATCTTGATGTTGACGTAGGGCATGTCGTCCTCAGGAATGGCCAGCGATCGGGTGCGGAACGTAGAATTCTTCGAGTCGGGCGATTTCCTCTGCGCCCAGCGCGATGTCGAGCGCGGCGATGGAATCATTCAATTGTTCGAGCTTGGTGGCGCCGACGATCGGCGCGGTGATTCCCGGCTTGGCCAGCAGCCATGCCAGTGCGATTTGCCCGCGAGGCACGCCGCGCTCAGCCGCGATTTCGCCGACCCGCTCAATCACTTGGCGGTCGCTCTCTTCGGTCTTGCGATAGAGGAACGAGCCAAAGCGATCGGTTTCGCTGCGTTCCGTCTTTTCGCCATAAGGCCGCGCCAAGCGGCCGCGCGCCAGCGGTGACCACGGAATGACGCCGATGCCTTGATCGCGGCAGAGCGGCAGCATTTCGCGCTCTTCTTCGCGATAGAGCAGATTCATGTGGTTCTGCATCGAGACGAAGCGCGTCCAGCCGTTGGCGCTTTGCAGCGCGAGCGCCTGCATAAATTGCCAAGCGAACATGGACGAGGCGCCGATATAGCGCGCCTTGCCCGCCTTCACGACGTCATGCAGCGCTTCCAGTGTTTCCTCGATCGGCGTTTCGGGATCGAGCCGATGGATTTGGTAGAGGTCTATGTAATCCGTGCCAAGGCGGCGTAGGCTGTGATCGATCTCAGTGAGGATGGCTTTGCGCGACAGGCCTTTGCCGTTCGGATCGCCGGGGCGCATTTCGCCGTGCACTTTCGTCGCGATCACGATCTCTTCGCGCTTGGCGTATTTGGCGATCGCGCGGCCGAGGAATTCCTCGCTGGTGCCGAACGAATAGACGTTGGCGGTGTCGAAGAAATTGATTCCGGCTTCGATGGCGCGCTTGAAGAAGGGCTGCGAGGCCTCCTCGTTGAGCGCCCAAGGATGCGCGCCGCCCGCGCCATTAGCGTAGGCCATCGTGCCGAGGCAGATGCGCGAGACCTTAAGGCCAGAGCGGCCGAGATTGACGTATTTCATGCCGTCAGCTCCACGAACACATCTTCCAAATCCGGCTCTTCAATCGAGAGGTCCTTGATCGTCACGCCCGCGGCGCGGATGCGATCGAGCAATTCTTCGACGGTATGTTCGCTTGTCTTGTAGGTGAGCGTGAAAGCGCCCGTCGGCTTCAGCGCGAAAGTGAGATCCTCGAAACCTTTGAGCGGCGGCGTCAGCGGCGCCTGCGGCGTGACCACCAAGGTCTTCTGATCCAACCGCGAGATCAGCTTGTGCGTCGGCTCGCAGGCGATGACATTGCCGTGGTTGATGATGGCGATCGTATCGCAGAGCTCTTGCGCCTCTTCGAGATAGTGCGTGGTCAGCACAATCGTCACGCCCGCCGCGTGCAGTGAGCGCACATAATCCCAAAGCTGGCGGCGCAGATCGACATCGACGCCAGCGGTCGGCTCATCGAGTACGAGCACGGGCGGGGAGTGCACCATGGCTTTGGCGACGAGCAGGCGCCGCTTCATGCCGCCCGAGAGCGTCCGTGCGTAGGCGTCGCGTTTGTCCCAGAGGCCGACGGCTTTCAGAATCTCTTCCGTCCGCCGCTCGCTCTTCGGCACGCCATAATAGCCGGCCTGAATCTCCAGCGCCTCGGCGGGGGAGAAGAACGGGTCCATGTTCAGTTCTTGCGGCACGATGCCGATGGCGCCGCGCGCGTTCATCGGATCGGCTTCGATATCGTGGCCCCAGATCGAGGCCGTGCCGCCCGACTTCTTCACCAGTCCGCCAAGGATGTTGATGAAGGTGGATTTGCCGGCCCCGTTGGGGCCGAGCAGGCCAAAGAACGAGCCGCGCGGGATGGCCAGATCGACGGCCTTCAGTGCGTGCGTGGGTTTGCCCTTGCCCTGGGCGGGGTAGGTCTTGTCGAGGCCGCGCGCTTCGATGGCGTAATCGGGCGGCGAAGTGGGGGCGAGCATGGGCGCCTTAGGGTCTGGGGGTCGCATTGCGCGGACGCGCGATGCGCTCTAGGTACGTGCCCCGGTATTCCGCTTCAACCCGCCGGCCGAGAAATGAGCAAACTCCACGACAAT
The DNA here is from genome assembly GCF_036392335.1 of Vitreimonas sp. Classification (NCBI taxonomy): domain Bacteria; kingdom Pseudomonadati; phylum Pseudomonadota; class Alphaproteobacteria; order Hyphomonadales; family Hyphomonadaceae; genus Vitreimonas; species Vitreimonas sp. The sequence goes on along the minus strand of NZ_DASVYD010000058.1, from coordinate 24,503 downwards.
CCGCGCACTGACCAGATGACGCCGGGGGACCCGGACGCGCTGCCTGCGCCGGAGATCATTACGGTCACGTCCAAGCGTGTGAAGTGTGATGGCGGCGGCGGCGCGCTCGGCCACCCGGTCGTGTTCTACGACATGGGCGAAGAGCATTTCGTCGAATGCCTCTATTGCGACCGTCGCTTCGTGTTGGCGGACGGCGCCGACGGTCACTGAGTGCCGGCGAAGCGCGCGACCCAATAGATCACCAGCGCGCCGATAACGGTCCATCTGATCGCGTCCCAGACGCCGAATTTCTTGCCGGCTTTGAGGTCGTTTTCCGTCACCACCAATTCATTATTGCTCAGATTGGCGACGACCTTGCGATAGGCTTCGGCTTCCTTCGCGGGTAGCGTCAGCGCTTTGATGTCGAGCGTTTGCTCCACCACCAGAAGCTTGCCGCCGTCCTTCACTTTCATTTCGTCCGAATGCGCCAGCGTCGAGCCGCGCTGATCACGCATCCAGCCGCCTTCGTGGGGCTTCGTGGTGCGCACTTCGACACGGCGCGAGCGTTTGCCCGGTTGGCCGAGGTAGATCGGATGCTTGCGCTCGCCCGGGTCCAGGGGCAGCAGAGAGCCGGCGATGGCGAGGTCGCGCGTGGCGAAGCTGTGCGCGGCGGGACCGGCGGGGGTCCAAGCGTCGTGGATGTCATAGACCTCGCGCACGGTAAAGACGTTGTTGGCGACATCGTCTTCGAGAATTTCTTGGCTCACCACCTGCGCCTTGGGCCAGGTGCGTTGCACGTCCTCGGCGTAGGATTTGAACACGCTGACCGCGCCTTCGCGGGCGAATTGTTCGCGGATCGCTTCGGCGCGCGCGTCGCGATAGGTGTTCTTCCATTCGTAGCGCACCGGCTCGTCGAACGCGCGCAATTGTACGCTCTCGTGCGATTCCACCAGGTGCGGCAGATTTGGATCGGGCATGCGCTCGAGCGCGGTCACACCCGGTCGCATCGGCAGCGCCCAGCCGAAATAGCATTGTGTCAGCTTGTCGAGCGGGCTCGCCTGCACTTGGCGCGTTGGATCGAGCCAATACACTTTCTTGCCAATGGCGAGGCGCACAATGCAATGGTCGAACATTTGCGCGCTCGGCAGGCGTTCATCGAGCGCATAGCCGTCATAGGTGTTCACCAGCGCGGGGCAGGCGTCCAAGCCGAGGCGCACGGCCATTTGCGTGAACAATTTGGACTTGTCTTTGCAATCGCCGTAGCGCGCCGCGCAGACTTCAGCGAGCGGGCGCGGCGTGTAGCCGCCCTCGCCAATCGAAATCGCCAAATAGCGCACCGCGCCTTGCGCAAAGCGCAACACCGCCGCCGCGCGTCCCTCCGGGGTCGTCTCCGCTGCTTCAATCCGCGCGATTTCTTGCTCAACCTCGTCGGGGAGCGGGCCTTCGTGGTCGTAGAGGGGCGTAAAGGCCGCCGCGACTTCCGCCCAATCGCGCCATTCGGACAGTTGCAGCGCGGCGGTTTGGATGACCCACGGCGGCGTCAGCGGCTCGCCGCGCACGCCCGCGCGCTCAACCATGCGCCAACGGCGATCGACGATGCCGTCCGTCTCAGTCTGCTCGCCGACGGGGGCGTTGTTGAAGCTGCGCTCGGCGATCGCGCGGTGTTGGGGCGCGCGTTGGCGCAAGCGGACCTCGACAATGCCTACGCCCCATTCGAGACCGATGAAGGCGCCATGCTTGCCAAGCAACGATTTGCGCTGGCCGATGAGCGTATAGGACGTCTCCACGACGTCGCCTTGGCGCACGTCCGGGATGGTGAAGTGCACAGTGAGGCGCCCGTCGAATTGCAGGCGCTCCATATTGCGCTCCCGGCGCAGCACTTCGAAGAAGGCGGTCGGCGCGTGCTCGATGCGCTGGCCGTTGCGGATGACGGCGATGGAATGCACGTCCACGCGCTCAAACGCCGGATCGAAATTGACGCCGAACTGCGCCACGCGTTCGGCTCCCGCTGGCGCCGTCACCAATTCGGCGCGGCGATAAAACCAGCCACGGTCTTCGCCGACGAGATCAATCTGGGAATCGTCGAGCAGGACGCAGACGCCCTGCGCGATGAAATGGGGATTGGCCGTTTGCGGGATTGTGTACGGTGCGAGATCCACCCAGTCCGCAGGCGGCGCAACGCGCGCACCTGGGGTAATCTCCCGATAGCCCAACGTTTGCTGATCCATTCCCCACCTCGCCAACCGGCTTAGCCCGACCTCCGAACGGGGACAACGTGCGCGGGCGCCGGAACATGAAGAAAATGTAGGTGTCCGAAAATGACGGGCGCGGCCTCCGGGCGGCGCCTATTTGAAAGGCCAGGAGATTAGCTCGATGACGCAAGCCAAAGCCGCCGCCTTCCATGCCCTGCACCAGGATTTTCTGATCCTGCCGAATGCCTGGGACGCCTCATCCGCGCGCTTGACCCAAGAGCTTGGCGCCAGGGCCATCGCCACTTCGAGCGCGGCCGTGGCGTGGGCGCATGGATATCCAGATGGCAATCATTTCCCGGTCGCCAAACTGGTCGTGCTGATCGAGGAGATCGCGCGCAGCGTGAGCGTGCCGATCACGACCGACGCCGAAGCGGGTTATGCGGACGATCCGCGGCAGGTCGCGGAGAATGTCGTGGCGCTGATCAATGCCGGCGCCGTCGGCATCAATCTCGAAGATGGCAAGCAACCGCATGAACTCCACCTGCGCAAGATCGAAGCGGTCCGTGAAGCGGCGACGCGCGCGGGCATTGACCTCTACATCAACGCGCGCACCGACGTGTATCTGCAACAGCTCGCGCCGCCCGAGCAGGCGGTCGAAGAAACGCTGCGGCGCGCCGCTGCGATCAAGACCGCGGGCGCGAGCGGCCTCTTCGTCCCCGGAATCGTTGCGGAAGGCGAGATCGCCGTCATCGCTGAACGTTGTGGGCTGCCGCTCAACGTGATGGCGCGTCCGGGGCTGCCGGACGCCGCGAAACTGAAAGCGCTTGGCGTCAGGCGGCTCAGTGCGGCGACTTCGATTTTCGCGGCAGCCATGGAGGGCGCGCGCGCGGCGACGGTGGATTTCCTAGCGTCAGGTTCGTCTGAAACGCTCTGGCCGCGTCGCGGCGAACAACTCAATTACAACAAGCTGTTCGCGGTCTGAGGATCGCCTTGACGGCGGGCAGGCGGGCGCGCACCAAAGCCGCGCTCATGGCTGCCGCGCCCGTCACACTCTCTGGAAACATGCGCGGCGTGTTGTGGATGCTGGCGTCCGCGGCCTGCTTCACGGTGATGACCGCCTGCATCAAATATTTGGCGCAGCAGGGCTATGCCGAGTCGCAGATGGTGTTCTTCCGCTGCGCGGCGGGGCTCGTTTTGCTGCTGCCGATGATGTGGCGGGCAGGGCCGAAAGCCTGGGCGACGCCACGCCCTTGGGTCATGGCGCGCCGTTGCGTCGGCTCGGCAATTGGCATCCTGCTTGCCTTCTATTCCTTCGCCAACATGCCGCTGGCGACGGCGCAATCGCTCTCCTTTGCGCGCGCTTTGTTCGTGGTGTTGCTGGCGATCGTGCTGCTGCGCGAGAAAGTGGGCCTGCTGCGCCAGAGCGCGTTGGTGATCGGCTTCGTCGGCGTCTTGGTCATGACGCGGCCAACGGAGATGCAATTCAACTGGCCTGCCGCGGCGGCGCTCACCTCCGCATTGCTGATGGCGTACTCCATCGTCACGGTGAAGGATTTGGCGCGCGATCATTCCACGCTGTCGCTTGTGCTGTGGATGAACGCCGCGACGACAATTATTGGCCTGCCGCTGGCCCTGTTTGGCTGGACCAATCCAGGCTGGACGGATGCGGCGGTCTTCGCGGTGCTGGCGATATCGGGCGTGCTCGCACAAACGAGCTTCACACGCGGGCTCACCGTCGGCGACGCCTCGCTGATGGCGATGATGGACTATGCGCGCCTGCCGATGGCGGCGCTCGCCGGGCTCTTGATCTTCCACGAAGTGCTCGACCAGTGGACGCTGATCGGCGCTGCGATCGTCATTGGCTCGACGCTGTTCATCACCATTCGCGAGGCCATGCTCGCCAAGAAGCGAGCGCCGCCGCTGCCGGATTAGACGGCTAGTGCATCTTGAACCGGATCGGCACCGCCTTCGGTCCGCAGACGAAATTCGCCTCCGTGCGCTTCGGTTCGCCGTTCAATTCAACGTGGTCCAGGCGCGCCAGCAATTCCTCCCACAAGACCCGCATTTCCATGCGGGCAAGGTGCTGGCCGATGCAGATATGCGCGCCATACCCGAACGACACATGTTTGTTAGGCGTGCGCTCAGGGTTGAACGTGTAGGGATCGTCGAACACCGCCTCGTCGCGATTGCCAGACGGATAGCAGAGCATGAGCCAATCGCCCTTGGCGATCTTTTGGCCAGCCACTTCGGCGTCGGCGGTCGCGGTGCGCATGAAGTGCTTCACCGGCGTTTCCCAGCGGATCGATTCCTCGACCATGGAAGGAATGAGCGAGGGGTTCTCCTTGACCTTCTTGAATTGTGCTGGGTTTTCAGCCAGCGCCCACATCGCGCCTGCCGTGGTGTTCGAGGTGGTGTCGTGGCCCGCCGTGGCCGCGATGATGTAATACGACATCGCTTCCAAATGCCCCAAAGGTTGGCCTTCAATGGCCCCGTTGGCGATGACGCTGGCCAAGTCGTTGCGCGGGTTGCGGCGTCGGTCTTCGGTCATTTCGTTGAAATAGGTCATGAAGTCGACCACCGTCGCCTGCAGGTTGGCGAGGGCGACGTCAACGTCATCGATGCGCTGGCCGCTGCGGTTCACGTCGGGATCGGCGCTGCCGAACAGCTCCTGAGTCAACTTCAGCATCCGCGGTTCATCACATTCCGGCACGCCCAGAACTTCCATGATGACGTGCAACGGATAGAGGAAGGCGACATCGCGCGCGAAATCGCATGCGTCGCCTTTCGCGGCCATGCGATCGATGAAGCCTCTGGCGATCTCGCGGATGCGCGCTTCGAGGTTGCGCAAATTCTGCGGCAGGAACCATGCCTGCGTCAGACGCCGATAATTGAAGTGGTCGGGATTATCCATCTGCACCAATGAGCGTACCAGGTGCGGCGACCCGCCCATCATGGCGCGCACTTTCTTGTCGGCCTCGATCGTGGTGACGACGGCGGAGCGATCGCCATTGTGGAAGAGATCGTTTTGCCGCTCGATGTTCAGGATGTCGGCGTGCCGCGTCACCACCCAAAACGGATCGAAACCTTCAGGCTGAGCCACGGCCAACGGCGCCTCGAGGCGCAGCCATTTGAAGGCCTCGTCGATGCGTTTGCCGTCCGCATACGCCTTCGGATCCACGACCGCGAATGCGATGTCCGCCGGAATCTGCATGCCTTCCTCCCGATGTTTGCTTGACCCGTATCATGCACTTGCTTGTTGTTCAACAAGTTTGTAAATGGGTTCATGGTCAGAGTCGAAGCCGCCACCCGCAAATCCCAGGCGGAACGCCGTGACGAGGCCGAACGCCGCCTCGTTGAAGCAACGATGGCGCTCATCGCGGAGGAGGGCGTATCGGCCGCCACGTTCGAAGCGATTGGCCAGCGCGCGGGCTATTCGCGCGGCCTCGCCACGCAGCATTTCGGCTCCAAGCAGGGGTTGATCGACGCCGTCGTCAATTATCTGCATGAGCGGCAGCGCGAAGATCTCGAAGCCGCGCACGTGGCGGAGATGGACGGTCTCAGCGCATTGCAGACTTACGTCACGGGTTTCTGCGCCTTCTTGAAGGATTCCGAACAAAAGAAATCCTATTTCATGCTGCTCTCGGACGCGGTGGCGGATGCGCGCGACACGCGTGCGCTGTTTGCGCAATCGCATGAGCGTGTGAAGACGCTCTTGGCTGACTTGATCCGTCGCGGTCAGCGCGAAGGCGTGATCCGCGCGGACGTGGACGCCGAGAGCGGCGCGCTGATGGTGGGCAGCTTGTTGCTGGGTCTCACCATGCAATCGCTGATCGATCCCGCGCTGACGATCGCACCGGTGGAAGATGCGATCCACACGCACATCGCGCGCAGCTTTGCTTTGGAAACGAGATAGTCCGATGGCCGATGCTTACAAAACCTGGCAGTGCCGCACCTGCGGCTTCATCTACGAAGAAGAGCACGGCGCCCCTGACGAAGGGCTCGCCCCAGGCACGCGATGGGCGGACATCCCGAACGACTGGGTTTGCCCCATGTGCGGCACGCCCAAAGCTGACTTCGACATGATCGAGCTCTAGCGCGCCGCCGCGGCCAGACTTGCGAGCTTGTCGGGATTGCGCACGAGATAGAGTGCGGCGATGCGGCCATTTTCCACGGCGATCATCTGCACTTGGTCCAACGCGCCGTCGAGATAGAGCATCAGCGCTGGCGCGCCGTTGACCGTTAAGACTTGCGCGCCGGTTTCTGCGTTGGCGGCGTTCAGCTTCCGCACGATGCTGGTAATGAAGCGCGCGATATTGTCCGCGCCACGCACGGGATTGAGCGCCGCGAGTTTGCGCCCGCCGCCGTCGCTCAGCAGCACGACATCCTCGGCGAGCACCGCCTTCAACGCAGCAAGGTCACCGCTCACGGCTGCTTGCGTGAAGGCGGCAAGCAGTCGCTCATGCTCTTGCAGCGGGGCCGGAGTGGGCCGTTGTTCGCGTACCGCCTTGCGCGCCCGCGCCGCCAATTGCCGGCACGCCGCTTCGCTACGATCCAATGTCATGGCAACGTCGCTGAAGGGAGCGTCGAACACGTCGTGCAGCAGAAACGCCGCACGCTCCAAGGGCGACAGGCGATCCAGCGCGAGCAGCAGCGCGAACGACAGATCGTCGGCCAGTTCGGTGTGTCGTTCCGGGGAGAGCGCGTCCGCGTCGAGCACTGGCTCCGGCAGCCACGGCCCGACGTAGACTTCGCGCCGCGCCTGCGCGCTCTTGAGCTTGTCCAGGCAAAGCCTGGTTACGACGCGCACGAGATAGGCCTCCGCGTTCGACACGCGCGCACGATCGGCGGCGGACCAACGCAGGAACGCGTCTTGCACTGCGTCTTCCGCGTCGGCGCGGCTGCCAAGCATGCGATAGGCAAGGCCGGTCAGGCGCCCGCGCAGCTTTTCGAAGGCCTCGAGATCGCTCACGCCGCCCGTTTCACCACATCCACGGGCGCGCCGCCAACCTCTACGCGCCGGCATTCCTTGCCGAAGCCGAGCCCTGCCTTGATCATCGGAAACATTCGCCCGATCTGCAGGCCAAGCGTGAGATCAATGATGGCCTTATCGCCCCAGGCCCCGCGGACCGCGTCGCGCACATCGTCTTCGTTGGCGCCGCGGGCTGTGATTGCGTCGGCGAAGCGGAAGCCGAGCACCGTGTCTTCGTGCATCGCTTCGGTGTCGCGCCGCAGCACCGCCGCGATCTGATCGCCGGGCATGCCGGCCTCGGTCGCCATGTTGACCACCAATTGCGCGCACGGGCCGCAGTCCTCGACCAGCGCGCCGACCAGCTTCGCGGCGAAATAGGCGTTCACAGGTGCGGCCTCGCGATGGCGTGCCGGGTCTATCAATTTGGCGAATTTGAAGAAGGCGCTCGGCGACACGTCCAGCAGCCATTCCATGTAGCTGACGTCATAATTGTAATGCGCGCTCATCTTCCGCAAGCGATGGCGCGCGATGGCTCTAAGCATGGCTTTCTCCTTTGCTGGGGAAGGCGACGTAGAGCGAAAGCGCTGCCGGTAGGATCACGGCGGCGATGTCGAAGCCCCAGGTGCGGGCCGTGCAGATGCCAAGCATCGCGCCGATCAGCATGCCGACATGAATGGCCGCATGGAGCGCGAGAAAGCCCGCGCCGGCCACAGCCGCAGGCCAATAGCGCGGGCGCCAAGCGCGCGCGACAAGGCCGAGGCCGGCGGCGAAGAACGCCGCGCCGATGTCTTGGACGAAGTGCGGATTGTACGGCCCAGTGAAGGCTACGCCCGGCACGCTGTCATACCAGCGCCGCCCATCCGCCCACATCAACAGCGCATTGATCACGCTGATCGCGCCCAACACGCCCGCCGCAGCACGCTTCCACATCTCTATGTCCTCCGCAGCCAAGACGAGGCAGCGGGGTGGAGTGTGACATGGAGTGCGGGTTTATTCCCCGCCCGTATCCGGCACGCCGACGATGTGGAAGCCGGCGTCGACGTGGACGACTTCGCCGGTGGTTGAGCGGCCGAGATCGGAGAGCAGCCAGAGCGCACAGCCGGCGATGCCTTCCATGCTGGTGTCTTCCTTCATCACCGACCATTCGCGGCCGGTGCTGATGAGGCCGCGGCCGCCTTGGATGCCGGCGATGGCGAGCGTGCGCATGGCGCCGGCGCTGATTGCGTTGACGCGCTTGCCTTCGGGGCCGAGGTCGCGCGCCATGTAACGCGTGCAGGCTTCAAGCGCGGCCTTGGCCACGCCCATCACGTTATAGCTCGGCAACACGCGCTCGGCGCCGAGATAGGTGAGCGTGATCATCGAGCCGCCGCGCTCCATCAGTTTCGCCGCGCGCTTGCCGGCGGCGACGAACGAGAACGCTGAGATGTCCATGGAGCGCAGGAAATTCTCGCGCGTGGTGTTCTCGATGAAGGAGCCTTTGAGTTCGTTCTTGTCCGAGAAGGCGATCGAGTGAACCAGGAAGTCGAGCTTGCCCCAGCTCGTTTTCAAGCGATCGAACACATTGTCGAGGTGCGCATCATTGGTCGCGTCGCACTCGAGCAGGATTTGCGAGCCGATGCTTTCCGCCAACGGACGCACGCGCTTTTCCAGCGCTTCGCCCTGATACGTGAACGCGAGCTCCGCGCCTTGGGCGGCGAGCTGCTGGGCGATGCCCCAGGCGATGGATTTGTCGTTGGCGACGCCCATGACCAGGCCGCGCTTGCCGGCCATCAATTCGCCCTTCGGAAACACCCACTCGTCGGCCATCGGTCCGCACTCCTGAAATCGATGGCGCGCACCTGCCGGCGCCGGGGCGCCTGGGTCAACCCCAGAGCAGTCTGCGAGCCGCCTCTTGACGCGAGGCGGTTTCGATATATCTTTTCGTCAGATATATCGAAATACTTACGGAGCAGACATGTATCATCGACATCTGAAGCGCCAGCGCTGCATGCGCGGCCCCCGTCATGGGGAAGGTTTTGGCCATGAGCACGAGCGCGGCCATTGGGGCAGGCGGGGTCACCGCCATGGCGGCGGCTTGCGCCGCATGTTCGACCACGGCGACCTCAAATTCGTGGTCCTGGCGCTTATCGCCGAGCAGCCGCGCCACGGCTACGAGATCATCAAGGAGATCGAGCACCGCGTCGGCGGCGCTTATGCGCCGAGCCCCGGCGTCATCTACCCGCTGCTGACCATGCTGGAAGAGATGGGGCTAGCCCAACTCAGCGCCAGTGAAGGCGCGAAGAAGCTCTACGCGATTACCGAGCAAGGCCAGGCCGAACTCGCGGCCAACAAAGCCAATGTGGACGCGCTGTTCGCGCGCATCGCTTCGGCACGCGAGACGTTCTCGAGCGGTCGTTCGCCGCAAATCGTGCGGGCGATGGAGAATCTGAAGCTCGCGCTGCGCTTGCGCATGGAGCGCGGACCCCTCACGGAAGCGCAATTGCAGGACGTCGCCGCCGCCATCGACGCCGCCGCGCAAGCGATCGAGCGGAGTTAAGCGCATGAGCGCCATCCAAACCGATATCCCGACCGATGAAGCCAGCCGGTATCTGCAGCAGCTCTGCAAGCACTGGAGCCACAAGTTCGCGGTGACCTTCACGCTCACGGAGGGGCGGGTGCCGTTTTCCGAGAATGCGGTGTGCACGATGTCTGCGACAGCAGACGCGCTGAAGCTGCGCGTCGAGGCGGCGAACGATGCGGACGCGGCGCGTATGGCCGAGGTGGTGATTAATCATCTGCAGCGCTTCGCCTTCCGTGCGCCACTCGTCGTGCCGGACTGGCGCGCGGCCTGATTTTCGGGAAGAAGGGAACCTGAGCGCGACGTCCGCGTTTGCCGGATCCTGTTCCTGGAGAGCGTGAATGGCGCGGATACGTGAGACCGATGTAAGCGGCGAACGTTTCGATCGCGCTCATGAGATTCAGATCGAGTTACCGAAACGCCAAGGTTTGGGCGCCGGCGCTTGGTTGGCCATCGTGATCGTCGCCGCGGCGCTTGCCGCTTATGCCTACGCGCGAGGGGCGGTGGGGTAGGGCGGTTGGCGATAGGCGCGCCGATGTTTGGGAACTATTAAGCGTCCGCCTTTGCCGGACCTTAAGCCGGGTCAGCTAAAATTCATGGGTTGGAGTTCTGCCCATGACCAATCACGCGCTGCTTACGCTTTGCGAGCATATCGCCGCCGACCGCTTCATCAGCGCGGAGGAGGCGTTTCAGCTGCGCCAAGCGATCTTCCCTGACGGAGTCGTTTCGCGCGAGGAGGCCGAGGTGCTCATCTCGCTTGAGGGCCGCGTCGCCAATAGCGATGAGGCTTGGTCGCAGGCGTTTGTCGAAGCCGTGGTCGACTACGTTCTGCAGGCGGGTGAATATCCAGGGCATGTCGATGAGAACACGGCATCCTGGCTGATGGCGCGCTTCGGCGATGATGGGGCGCGAGACACCGAAATCGAGGTTCTGCTGAAGACGCTTGAGCGCGCTGAAAGCGCGCCGGCGTCATTGGCCGCCTTTGCGCGCAAGCGTGTCGCCAGCTGGCTCGCCGGCAGGCCGATTTGCGCGCAAGAAACGGAATTCATCCGCCGTGCGCTTTATGTCGCCGCCGGCGCGGGCGCGGTTTCAGTGACCGAGGACGAGGCGCGCTGGCTCTTCGCGATCGACGCCGAGAGCGACGGGCGCGCCAATGACTCCGCTTGGACCGATCTTTTCGTCAAAGGCGTGCTCAATCATCTGATGGGCCGTCGGACGCCGGCCGCGCTTGAGCAGGGTGACATGCTCCGCCGTGAAAAGTGGTTTGCGGCGCAAGCCGAAGGCCCTCACGGCGATTCCGTGCTCACGATGTTTGAGGGCGGCCTGAAAGGCTTCTGGAGCCGCGTGACCACGCCGGACGATGTCACGCGCATGGAAGCGCGTTACGAGGCCATCGTCGCCGAGATGCGCGAAGATGAGCGCCTCACGCTCGCCGAAATCGCCTGGGCCGTGGGCATGACGCGCGAAGACGGGAAGCGCACCGCCAACGAATCCGCGCTGCTCGCCAAGCTGCGCGAGATCGAAGCCGAGGCGACGTCGGCTTAGGCCGCCACGCGCGTGAACGCGAGCGAGGCGTTGGTGCCGCCGAAGCCGAATGAATTGCTGAGCACGCAATTGAGCTCGCGGTCCTCGCGCTTGCGCAGGATCGGCATATCCTCGAACGCCGGATCGAGTTCTTCAATGTGCGCGCTCTCGCAGGCGAAATTGTTGTTGAGCATCAGGATCGAATAGATCGCTTCCTGCACGCCAGCCGCGCCCAGCGAGTGGCCGGTCAGCGACTTGGTGCTGGAGATCAGCGGCGCCTTGGCGCCGAACACGGCGCGCACTGCTTCCATCTCCTTCAAATCGCCCACCGGCGTCGAGGTGCCGTGCGGGTTGAGGTAGTCGACGGGGCGATCGACATATTTGAGCGCCATCTTCATGCAGCGGGCAGCGCCTTCGCCGGAAGGCGCGACCATGTCGAAGCCGTCGCTATTGGCGCCGTAGCCGGCAAGTTCGGCGTAGATTTTCGCGCCGCGCTTCTTGGCGCGCTGATACTCCTCCAACACCAGCACGCCGGCGCCGCCAGCGATGACGAAGCCGTCGCGATTCTTATCGTAGGCGCGCGAGGCCTTCTCCGGCGTATCGTTATACTTGGTGCTCATCGCGCCCATGGCGTCGAACAGGACCGAGAGCGTCCAATCCAGCTCTTCAGAGCCGCCCGCGAACATAATGTCCTGGCGCCCGTCGCGGATCATCTCGTAGGAATTGCCGATGCAATGGGCGCTGGTCGCACAGGCCGAGCTGATCGAATAGTTCACGCCGCGGATTTCGAACGGCGTCGCCAGCGTCGCGCTCGCCGTCGAGCTCATCGCCTTCGGGACAGCGAAGGGGCCGACCCGCCGCGCGCCTTTTTCGCGCGCGGTGTCCGCCGCTTGCACGATCGCGTGCGCGGAGGGGCCGCCAGAGCCCATGATGATGCCCGTGCGCTCATGCGAGACTTCATTGTGCTGCAGGCCGGCGTCAGCGATCGCCTGTTCCATCGCCACGAAATTCCAACCCGAACCTTCGCCCATAAAACGCATGTTGCGCTTATCGACGACGTCTTCCGGCTTTAGTTGCGGTTCGCCGTGTACTTGGCAACGCATGCCTTTGTCGGCGTACTCAGGCGCTGCACGTATGCCGCTCTTCGCTTCGCGAAGGCTCGCCAGCACTTCTTGCGTATTGTTGCCGATCGAGGAAACGATCCCCATTCCGGTGACGACGACGCGACGCATGAGCTGCTCCGTTACTTCATCTGCGCTTCGAGCTGTTCCGGCGAGAACAACCCAACTTTGAGATCCTTGGCCGTATAGATGGTGACGCCGTCGGCCTTCGTGATCCCATCGGCCACGATCATATGCAGCTTACGCTGGATGACGCGCTTGGGATGGATTTCGTAGGTGACGAGCTTGGTCTTCGGCGTGATCTGGCCGCGGAATTCGAGTTCACCGACGCCGAGGGCGCGGCCGCGACCGGGCGAGCCGGCCCAAGCCATGAAGAATCCGGTGAGCTGCCACATGGCGTCGAGGCCGAGGCAGCCCGGCATCACCGGGTCGCCGCGGAAATGGCATTCGAAGAACCAGCGATCCGGAGTGATGTCGAACTCGGCGATCATCACACCCTTGCCGTGATCGCCGCCCTCAGCCGCGGCCTTGGTGATGCGGTCGAACATTAGCATCGGTGGCAGTGGCAATTGCGCGTTGCCGGGGCCGTGCAGGCGTCCTTCGCCGGAGGCGATCAGGTCGTCATAGCTGAATGAGGAGGGCCGGCTGGCCTCGGTCGCCATTTGTGTATCTCTGCGGTGAAAGGGAAAAATCCCGCACGGCTTACAAGCCGAGGCCCGCAGGGGCAAGGCGACGCGCTCTTCAGTTTTGCTGCAAGTGCGAAGGCTAGCCCAGCGGGGCTGCGCAATCCGTGCCCCAGACGACGTTGGCTGGGACCCAGCCAATGCGGCCGCCAACGGTCACGCGCCGCCATTCGCCGTCGCAGCCGGTAAAGCCGACGACAACGCCGGGCGCCAGATAGGCCAAGACCGGCGCGCTTTCGCGCGCGTTTCGCCGCAGGGCCACCGCCTCTTGGACGTACGCTGTCCGGCGTTGATCCAGATTTTGGGCGTGGATCCAGACCTGGTCGCCGTCCGGGTCGACGACACGGCGCCAAGGGCCGCTTTCGCCGGTCACCTGCAGCGGCAGACCGACACGCTCATAGACCCAGTCCACTTGGTGCTCGAGGCCTGGGCCGCGGCGACCGTTGGCGCCTTCGGTCTTCAAGCTAACGAAGCGCGGCACGGGCAGGTTCGAGTCCGGTCCGACCGAAGGTGTGTCGCTCGCCGACGCGGCGTTCAAGGAAAATAGAGCGGCGACCGCCACAAGCGCGGCCATGATCCCATGACGCATGACACCCACCATTTGAGGCTCTTGCCCGCCGTTGCCCGGAGGGAAGGCGTCAGATGATGCAGAAGCGGCGTGAAAGCCGCTTTAACGCGCTGGGTAATCTTGGAGTGGCGCGCGGCGTGGTTTATGGAGGCTCAATGCCCGGCAAGAAGCTCAAAGTCGTCGTCACCCGTCGCCTCCCCGATCCCGTGGAGACGCGCCTGCGCGAATTATTCGATGCCGAGCTGAACGTAGAGGACAAGCCTTTCACCGCTGAGGATCTCGCGGCCGCGGTGCAGCGCGCCGACGTGCTGGTGCCGACCGTGACCGACCGCGTGGACGGTCGCGTTCTCTCGCGCGCTGGCGATCAGCTGCGCCTGATCGCCCAGTTCGGCGCCGGCGTGGACAATATTGACGTCGCCACCGCCGTGCAGCGCGGCATCACCGTGACGAACACGCCAGGGGTTCTGACCGAAGACACCGCCGATATGACGATGGCGCTGATCCTGGCCGTGCCGCGCCGCATGGTCGAAGGCGTGAAGGTCATCGAACGCGACGAGTTTCATGGCTGGTCGCCAACCTGGATGATGGGCCGCCGCATTTGGGGCAAGCGTCTGGGCATTATCGGCATGGGTCGCATCGGCCAGGCTGTCGCCCGCCGCGCCAAGGCGTTCGGCCTGCAAATTCATTATCACAACCGGCGCAAAGTCGCGGCGCACATCGAGCAGGAGCTTGAGGCGACCTATTGGGATAGCCTCGACCAAATGCTGTCGCGTATGGACATCGTGTCGGTGAATTGCCCGCACACGCCGGCGACGTACCACTTGCTTTCGTCGCGCCGTCTCGCGCTGCTGAAGCCGCACGCCTACATCGTCAACACCGCGCGCGGCGAAGTGATCGACGAAGGCGCGCTCGCGCGCATGTTGGAGAAGGGCGAACTCGCCGGCGCCGGCCTCGATGTGTTCGAGCACGAACCGGCGATCAATCCTAAGCTCAAGAAGCTGCAAAACGTCGTGCTCCTGCCGCACATGGGCTCGGGCACGATCGAAGGCCGCATCGACATGGGCGAGAAGGTGATTATCAATATCAAGACCTTCGCCGACGGCCACAAACCGCCGGATCGCGTCATTCCAGCGATGCTCTGAGCCTGTCGCCACGCTGAGGCGTCGTGCGCGATCCCTGTGCTCAGGTGTAAGCAATAATACGCTGAATTTCGCGCGTCCCGCGCGATTCTGATTAACGCGTCCCGATGCGGGCGGTAAGAAACTCCACCGGTAGAGGCGGGGCTGCCCGGTTAGAAAACCAGGGGACTTCACATGTTGTCAAAATTGAAGCGTACGGCGGCGCTCGCCGCTCTGCTTGTGTCCGCGGCCATCGCGGGCAAGGCGCACGCCACCGAAGGGTGGTATGGACGCGGGGACGTGGGCTATTCGGTCGACGGCGCCGTTGAACTCGATGATGGCGATCTCGACTTTGAGGACAATTGGTCGGGCCATCTTGGCTTTGGCTACGGCTTCCAAAATGGCTTCCGCACCGAAGCCGAGCTTGGCTATCGCTCCAATGATTTCGAGGATTTCGACGGCGACGCGACGGCGTTGTCGCTGATGGCCAATCTCTTCTACGACTTCAATCGCGACGGCAGCTGGCAACCCTACCTCGGCGTCGGTGTCGGCGGCGCGCAAGTGTCGGTCGATGGCGTCGCTGGTCCGTTGTCGTTTGACGACGACGACACTGTGTTCGCCTACCAAGGTTTGGCGGGCATCGCATTTCCGGTCTCGGATCGACTGCAGCTCGATGTCGGTTATCGTTATTTCGTGGCGCCGGATGTGGGCGTGAGCGGTGAGGCGGATATCGGCGACGATCCAGTTCCGTTCAGCGTTGACGGCGATTACGTGCACCAAGCGGTGACCGTTGGTCTGCGTTGGCAATTCGGCGCCGCCGCCGCGCCGCCGCCGCCCCCGCCTCCGCCGCCGCCACCCCCGCCGCCGCCGCCGCCGCCCGTGGCGTGCCCGGCCTCGGAATTCGTGGTCTATTTCGAATGGGATCGCTCGAACCTGAACCAAGCGGCGCTTGAGACGATCGATGCGGCCGTCGCGCGCGCGCGTCAGTGCAACGTCGCGGGCGTTGTCGTTGTCGGGCACACCGATACGTCTGGTTCGAACGCTTACAACCAAGGTCTGTCGGAACGTCGCGCTTCGGTCGTGCGTGATGCGCTTGTCGCACGCGGCATCGGCGCGGGCGCCATTACTAGCCAAGCGCGCGGCGAAACCGATCTCGCGCGCGCAACGCGTGATGGCGTGCGTGAACCGCTCAACCGCCGCACGGCGGTGACGATCAGCTTCCGCTAATCGTCAGAGCGCCAAGCAATGCGGGCCCGGCTTGTGAAAGCCGGGCCCGTTTTATTGCGCGCGATGTGGCGGGCTTAGAAGCTCGCCAACAAAGTGAAGCGCACATTGCGGCCGGGGAGGGCCAATTCGTCCTTCAGGAAAGAGGAATGCACACGGCCTTCTTCATCCGTGAGGTTGCGACCGTCGATGCGCAGAGACCACGGACTTGCCTCGCCGCCCGGCCGGAAGGTGAGGCCGGCATTGAGGAAGGTGTAGCCGTCAGTTGGCGTTTCAAACGCGGCGAGGCGGCTTTGCTTGTCGGTGTCGACAACCTCGATACGCCCCGTCCAATGCGGATTTTCCGCTTCCAGGCCAAGTGTCAGCGTGGACGGGGGAATGCGGGGCGGGTGGCCGCCGCCGTCAAACTTCGCGCGCACCAGGTCGTACGCCGCGTCCGCGGTGATGGCGAAACCGCCAAGTTCGAACAGCTGCGCCGCCGCGGAGATTTCGCCGCCGGTGAACGTCGCATCCTGTTGGGTGAAATTGAACACCGGGAAGATTTCCGCATCGACGGGAATGCCCGGATCAGACTCGTCCGGGGCGAAGCCGCTGGTTTCGGTGTCCTCGTCCAGCCACCAGACATCGCCGCGTTCGACCAGCGCGATGTAGTCTTCGAATGCAATGCGATAGAGGTTCACCTCAAAGCGCAATGGGCCGCTGTTAAAACGGGCGGACGCTTCGATCGAGGTCGCGGTCTCCTGACCGAGATCGCCGTCGCCGATTTCGTAGCTTTTGGTGGCGAGGTGCGGGCCGTCGGCGAAGAGCTCGATCGCGGTGGGCGCGCGTTCAGTCCGTGCGAGCGTCGCGCCGACGAACCAATTTGGCGCCGGGCGCACGAACACGCCGGCGGAGGCGCTGATATTGTCGAAGCTGCGCGCGCCGGCGCTGACATTATCGATCTCGCGTTGCTCGTAGCGCACGCCGCCTTCAACGCCCCAGCCGCCTAGGTCGTAGCGCTCGACCGCGAACAGGCCGATATCGCGCGTGTTGGTGGCGCTGATGAAAGCTTCCTCGCCCGTGGCGCCGAAATCGACGTCGCTGAATTGCAGACCGATGGCGCCGTCCAGACGGTCGCCGCTATGGTGTGCTTCGAAGCGGCCTTCCCAGCCTTCGCTGGTGAAAACCGTGCCAGCTGCGCCGTCGCCTTCAAACTCGGTATGCTCGTAATCGGAATGCTGCACGCCGTAATCGAGACGGTCGAACGGCCCAACATTGATACGGAAATCGCCGCGCGACTCGATCCGGGTTTGCTCCATTTCGATGCGACCGCCTGGTTCGTCTTCGTCGTGCGGCAGCAGACCGTATTGGTCTTCGGTGCGCTTCACCGCGAGCCCGGCGAAGCCCCAATCGCGCACGAGCGCGGCGCCCGCGCCATAGGCGCGAACGCTGGTCCATTGATTCAGCGCCGTGCCGACGGGCGTATCGTAAGGCTCGGTCTCGCGCGCGGAGGCGCTGAGATTGAAGGCCACATCGCCCGCGCCAAAGCCCAAGCGCGCCGCGCCTTGCGTGCCTTCATCGACACTTGAATATGCGGCGAGGCCGTCGAAATTCACGCCCTCGATGGAGCGCGTGGGGATGCTTTGATCGAGCACATTGACGACGCCGCCAATGGCGTTGCCGCCATAGGCCAGCGCCGCTGAGCCGCGCAGCACTTCGATGCGCTCGGCGTCGAGGCCGTCGGAGGTGACAGCGTGGTCGGGCGAGGCGGTGGAGGCGTCGATTGCGCCAATGCCGTTTTGCAGCACGCGCACGCGGTCGTCGCCGAGGCCACGAATGATTGGGCGGCTGGCGCCGGCCCCGAAGAAGGTGCTGGCGATGCCGGGCGTGGAATCCAATGTGTCCCCCAGGCCGCCATGAAGATTTTCAACGATCGCGTCGCGGGTGAGAACTTCAGCACCCTGCAGGCTCTCGATGCGCGAGCCTTCGAGCGGCGCCGTCACCACGATTTCCGGCTCGCCGCTGGCGTCGTCCTGCGCCAACGCCACGCCCGGCAGCAGCGCTCCAAGCGCCAGAGCCGCGGCAGCAAAGGGCTTCTCCCTCATCGTCATACCGTACTTCCCCGTTACAATGTAACATGAGTTATGGTATAACATCTGCGCAGGTCAAGCGCCTGCGCTCAGATTGCGACGAAAAGGGCTGAAAAGCCGCCCAGCGCCGCCCCGCTTGTCCTCAATTCGGCGTCGCCGACCGAAAACCGGGCGACGCCCTCTGCCGCAGGCCGGCGGACGGGTTCGGGGCCAAGATTGAAGAGGCAGAGCATTCGCTCGTCGCCCAGGCGGCGCTCGAACGCCAACACCGGCTCCGGCGCATCGAGCGCAATGAACTCGCCTTCACGCAGCGCCGCGCAGGATTTTCGGAAAGCGATCGCGTCGCGGGTGAATTCAAGCATTGAGCCCCCGATGCCGTCCTGTACGTCGACGGCGAGCGCGCGGTGGCGCGGATCGAGCGGCAACCAGGCGTCCGGGGCTTGGGTGAAGCCGGCCATGTTCGCATCGCGCGCCCACGGCATCGGCGTGCGTGCGCCGTCGCGGCCAATGCCGGAGGGCCAGAACGCGATCGCTTCGGGATCGCGCAAACGTTCGAACGGGACATCGGCATGCGGCAAGCCGAGCTCGTCGCCTTGATAGAGGAACGCCGTGCCGCGCAGCGCCAACAGCAACGCCATCATCAATTTGGTGCGTTGCGGATCGTCGTCGGCGAGGCGCGTTGGGAAGCGCGTGACGTCATGATTGGAGAGCGACCAGGAGGGCCAGCCGCGCGCGCCTTCCCATTGCGCCATCGCGTCCTTGATGACAGCGGGCGCCATCGCGCGCGTGCGCAGCAGGAAGAAGGAATAGGCGGTGTGCAGCCGATCGTCGCCATCGGTGTACTCGCGCTGCACTTTGAGGGGCTCTTCGTCCTCGATTTCACCGACGGCCATGGCGCCATATTCATCGAGCACGCCGCGCAGGCGTGCGATAAATTCAAGCGTCTCGGGTTGGGTGCGGTCGTAGAGATGGCGCTGGAATTGGTGCGGGCGCGGCGGGGCGCGCCTCAGGCTTGTGATCGGCGGATTGTCGCGCAGCTGCGCGTCATGCGTGAAGAAGTTCACCACATCGAGCCGGAAGCCATCGACACCGCGCTCGAGCCAGAAGCGCGCCACATCGAGCAATGCATCCTGCACGGCCGGGTTACGCACGTTGAGATCCGGCTGCTCGACCAGGAAATTGTGCAGGTAATATTGCCGCCGGCGTGAATCCCAAGTCCAGGCGCCGCCGCCGAACATGGCTTGCCAATTGTTGGGCGGCGAACCGTCGGGCTTCGCATCGGCCCAGACGTACCAATCGGCTTTCGGATTGTCGCGGCTTTGCCGGCTCTCTGCGAACCAAGCGTGCTGATCGGAGGAATGCGACCAGACCTGATCGATGATGACTTTGAGGCCGAGTTCATGCGCGCGCTTGATCAGCGCGTCCGCGTCCGCAAGCGAACCGAACAGCGGATCGACGCCGCAATAGTCGCTGACGTCATAGCCATAATCCTTCATTGGCGAAGTGAAGAAGGGCGAAAGCCAAATCGCGTCGCACCCGAGTGCTGCGACATGATCGAGTTTTTCGATCGCGCCGCGCAGATCGCCGACGCCGTCGCCATCGGAATCGCGGAACGAGCGCGGATAGATTTGATAGATAACGGCGCCGCGCAGCCAATCGGTTGTCATGCGCCGATGCTGACCGCGCGCGTGCGGGCGTGCAAGCTTAAAGCGTCCACGCGCCCGGACCGGCGGTGGCGCTGGCGCTTGAGGTGAAACGGGTCACGAGGGGTGTCGGCGCGCGCGCCGAGCGCACATCCGGGAACGCCAACCATTCCGACTCGCACGTTGTGCGCGTGAATTTCAGAACGCCGTAACCGCGATGGGTGAGGTCGCAGAACGCCATGTGCGGATTGCTTGAGCGCATCATGCTTTCACGCTGGCCTGGCGCTGCGTTGGTGAGCGAGCGCTCGAAACCCGGCGAAGCGACACTGCCGCCGGCGAATTCGAGTGCTGCAAGGCGTGAGCCGCTGGCGGCCATGAGGTTGTTGACCCAGCAATTGTGGCTGTCGCCGCCGAGGATGACGGCGTTGGCGGCGTTGGCGGCGCATGCCTCGAGGAAGCGTGCACGCGCGGCGGGATAGCCTTGCCAGGCGTCGAGATTCCAAGGCAGGCCGAGCGCGCTCATTTGCTCGCCGGCGGCGAACCAGGCGCGTGAGCCGGGCGAGACGTCCGCCGGCAGCAAGTTTGTCATGCCCGCCGGCGCGAATTGGTCGCCGACGACGACCTGTTGCGAGATGATCTGCCAAGCTTGGCCGCGCTGTTTGGACTCCGCCAACGTACGCGCGAACCATTGCTCCTGCGTTGCGCCCATCACGCTGCGGTTTGGGTCGTCCAGGATGGTGCGCCGAAACTCGGCCGCAAGCGCTGCCGCGTCGGCGCCGCCTTGCGCCAGCTGGGGGCCGAGCGTGGTGCGATAATCGAGTTGGCGGTCGCGGCCGATATAGCGCGTGTCGAGCATGACAATGCGCGCCAGATCGCCCCAGTCGAAGCTGCGATAGAGGCGCACGCTGTTGTCCGGTCGGCGGATCGGCATCCAATCGAAATACGCCTTCGACGCGGCGGCGACCCGGTCGATGTAGCGTCCTTCCGTCGGCTCTTGATGCGCTTGCGCGCCCCCCATCCAGGCGTCGTTGGCGATCTCGTGGTCGTCCCACACCACGCTCATCGGCTTGACGCGCCGCAGTTCGAGCAGATCGCCGTCGGTGTGATAGGTCGCGTAACGCTGATAATAATCCGAGAGCGACACCGTCTCGGTGACGGGATCGATGATGCGGCCCGGCACGGCTTCGGCCGCGCTCGGATAAGAGCCGCGCTGAATCTCATAAATGTAATCGCCGGTGTGCAGCACGAGGTCGATGTCCTCGCGCGCCGCGGCGTGGCCGTAGGCGTGGAAATAGCCGAACGGGAAATTGGCGCATGAGAACAACGCCACGGTCAGACTGTCGCCGCCGCTCGCGGGCGCCGTCCTGGTTTTTCCGGTGAACGAGGGGCCGGCGCCTGAAAGGAAGCGGTAGAAATAGGCGCGGCCCGGCTGCAGTCCGCGCACATCCGCTTTCACGCAATAATCCGATGCGAAGCTCGCGCGCGCGACGCCGCGCTGCGCGACGCGCGTAAAGGCTTCGTCTTCGGCGACTTCCCAAGCGATGCGGCCGTCGCCGCCGACGAAGCGCGTCCAAAGAATGAAGCCGTCCGGCAGCGGATCGCCGGAAGCGACACCGTGGGTGAATACGCCATGCGCCAATGATTGCGCCCAAGCGGCGCGTGGTGCGGCGATGGCTGTGAGCGAAGCGGCGGCAAGCAATGAACGACGGTCGAGCAGCATGGCCGCCTCCTAAAGCGTGAGTGCGACAGGCGCACGACAATCCAGTTGCGGCGATTTCATCAGCGCGGCTGCGCCGTCAATTCCGGCAGCGCTGGCAATGCGGCGCCCTCCAGCGCCGAATGCAGGAAATCGCGCACCGCCGAGGCGGACTCGTCGGCGCGTTCCTCTTGGGGGATGTGTCCGGTTTGCTCGAACACGATCAGCTGCGAGCCGGCGATGGCGTCGTGAAACTGCTGGCCGTGTTCGGTCGGCACGAGGCGATCGGTGTCGCCGTGCAGGACCAGCACCGGCATATGCAGCGCGGCGAGGCGCTCGGCGGTCGCGTATTGGCGCGCGCGGAAGCCAAGCGTGATCTGCAGCAGGATATCGCGGTGACCCGGCGCGCGCGCCATATGCACGTAACGATTGACCATCGCATCATCGACGAAGGCGGGATCGTAGAACGAGGCCTGCAGTCCGCCGCGTGCAAGCTGGGTGTTGTCGAGATCACGCAGCAGCGGACCAAGCACCGGATTGCGCAGCAATTTGAAGATGGGCGGATCCTGGTCCAGGCCGGCGCGGTTTTCAGGCCAGCCGGAGGCGCCAACCAGGATCAGCGCGTCGACCTGATCGGGATGCGCGAGCGCATATTCCCACGCGACATTGCCGCCCATGGAGGAGCCGGCGAGCGCGAAGCGGGTGAGATCTTGCGCCCGTGTGAACTGATACACTTCATCGCGGAACGCCTCGATGCTGGCTTGGTAACCAGCGGGTGCGCGCGTCAGGCCGTGGCCGGGCAAATCAATCGTGATGATGCGATATTCGTCGCCGAGGCGCTGCACCCACGGTTCCCAAGTGTGCAGTGAGGCGGAGAAGCCGTGGATGAGCAGTAGCGGCGGACCGTTGGCCTGGCCTTCGTCGCGATAATGCATGCGCACGCCGCTGGGCAGATCGACGTAGCGCGAGGCCGCGCTCTCATAGCGTGCGGCCAGTGTCTCGTAAGGGATGTCATCCCGCTTCAGCGCGAAATAGCCGCCAACCGCGATCAAAGCGACCAGACCGATAATCGCCAGCAGTCCGCCAAACAGCCATTTCATGCGCTGCCCTCCCGAGCCGCTAAAGTGCGGTTTGGCGCGCGAAGGTCAAGCGCGCCAGCCGACGCGCCGCGCCCAGGCCTCGAATTCGACCCGCCGTTGCGCCAGATCGGCCGGCGCAGGCTCGCCCTCGGCGGCGGCGCGCGCGCGCATTTCGGCGATCGTGTCGGCCATCGGCGGCAGGCCGACGCTGGCGCGCCGTTCATCCAGGGTCGCGAGGTCTCGGGTCGGCGCAGGCGCGAGTTGACCGTTGGCGTCCCAATCGAATTGCGTGCCGAAGGTTTGTTCGCGGCCTTCGAAGGTGGCGATGCGGTCGGAAAGATAGGCTGCGTCCATGGCGTTGGCCTGGCCTTGGGGGATCGCGTCGAGCATCAGCGCTAGGCCGCGGCGCTGCAATTCGGGGCGCGCAATCGCGTGTTGCAGGATGATGAAGGCCGCGGCCGCGCCATCGTCGCCAAGTCGATGGCGACCCGGCCAGCCCATGACGTCGAACACTTGCGCCAGCAGATCGGCATTGGCGTTGTGCACGGCTTCCATCTCGGGATGATAGCCATTGAAGAGTTCACCGTTCGCCGCCAACCGCGCGCGCGTTTGCATGTCGCGCTGCGCGGCTTTGATCAATCGCTCTTTCCAGACAATGTCATCCATGCCCGCAGACAACACAGGCGGGGTCGCGCGGCAACGCGACACGGCGCGCATTGGCCTCAAGGCCGTCGAACAGAAGGATGCGGCCGGGAAGGCCTTCGCCGGCTTCGGCGATCTCCTTGATCGCTTCGAGCGCCATGATCGAGCCGATTACGCCGGTGAGCGCGCCGACCACGCCGACTTGCGCGCAGGTTTCGGCATTAGGCGGCGTCTCTGGGACGAAGCAGCGATAGCAGGGCAGGCGCTGATGTTCCGGCAAATGCTTGGTCGGGCCGGATTTGAATGTCGCCACTTGCCCATCCCAGCGGCCAACGGCGCCAGAAATCAGCGTGACGCCAAGCGCGTGGCATGCCGCATTCACGGCAAAGCGGGTCGCGAAATCGTCGGTGCCGTCGAGGACGAGATCGACGCCGGCGAGCAGCTCTTGCGCATTGGCCTCGGTCAGCCGCTCGCGGCGCGCTTCGGTCTCGACATGCGGATTGAGTTTTTGCAGAGCCGCGGCCGCGCGCTCGACCTTCGCGGCGCCGGCATCATCGCTTTCGAACACGATCTGCCGCTGCAGATTCGAGAGCGAGACCACGTCGTCATCGATCAAGCGCAGATGGCCAACGCCAGCCGCCGCGAGGTACAACGCAGCCGGCGCGCCCAGTCCGCCGGCTCCGACAATGGCGACACGCGCGGCCTTCAAGCGCTGCTGTCCCGGCCCGCCGATCTCTTTCAAGAGGATGTGGCGCGCATAGCGCTCGCGTTCTTCAGAACTCAACATTGCGTGGAACTTACACGCGCGAAGTGTGGGCCGTCGAGCGGCGGGAACACGCCAGACGGGCGTGCGTTGCGTTTTCATGCGCTACATAGACGAGAGCCTCGCCCCTGGTGAAACCATACTCCAACGCGGCCAATGGCCCGGAATATTTTGGTTTGGCGCGTGGGCGGCTTTGATCCTGCTTGGGATCATTCTGGTCGGCATCTTTATCTTCGTGCGCGCCGCGGTGATCATGAAGACGACGGATTTCGCGGTCACCGATCGCCGTGTGATCCTGAAGCGGGGATGGCTCAATCGGCGCACCCAGGAATTGGCGGTGGAGAGCGTTGAAAGCGTGTCGCTGGACCAAAGCATTATGCAACGTGCTTTTGGCTATGGCCGCGTCGTGGTCACCGGCACGGGCGACGCAGTGATCGTGTTCCCGGCGATGCGCGACCCGGTTGCGTTCCGGCGCGCGATTGAAGCCGCACGCGCCCAGGCGAGCGAGGTGCGGCTGACGACCGACGATCGCGAAGCCATCGAACGCGTCGCAAATGATCGGAAGGCCGATGAAGAGCAAACAGAGGAAGAAATGCCGCGCAAACGGCGTCGCCGTAGTTTTATAGGGCTACGCGCGCGCTAGATTTTGCTGGCGGCGGCGGCGCGCTTTAAGCTC